>DATCBR010000336.1:0-7454 GCA_036511765.1 Acidobacteriaceae bacterium
TAGTGCACGAAGACGTCAGGTCCGCCTTCCCGTCCGAGAAAGCCGTAGCCTTTCGCGTTGTTGAACCACTTGACTGTACCCCTGTATTGCGCCAATTTGAACTCTCCCTTGCTGGTGCTGTGTTGGCTGGTCCGGAACGCCGGTCTATCTCAGTACGACGCCGGATTGTGAGCACAGGTTTTCTGGATGGGTTGCCCACGCAAGCGGAATAATCCGTTATCTCCCTACCGAATGCGGGAATGCCTCATCCCTTGGAGTCGTCCGGGGCGCGGAAGTTTGCATGTATCCTTTTCAAGGAAATGAAACGTGTCCTCACCGCGGCCGTCCTGATCCTGCTGGTGGTCGCTCTCGTCTTCTTCGGGCATCTCTGGATGCTCACCCTGGCCACCTGCCTCGTCGCCGAGCTGGCCGCCTATGAGTACATCGCCCTCGCCAACTCCGGCGGCGCACGCGTGCCCGCCTGGTGGATGGTCTCCGCCATCGCCCTGCTCTTCTACTTCACCTACTACCGGCCCTTAGAGGCGCAACTGCCCATCCTCAGTTTGCTGGCTCTGGTGCTGCTGGCCTGGGCCGGCTTCCGCGACGAACTGGATCGCGTGCTCCGCGACGCCGCGTTCGGCCTCTTCGGCCTGGTTTACGTCGCGTATCCGCTGCTGCTCATCCCCATGATCTGGAACCGCGATGACGGCAAGCCGCTCATTCTCTTCCTCATGGTCTGCGTCTGGGCGGGAGACATCGCCGCACTCTACGCCGGACGCAGCTTCGGCAAACACAAGCTCTCACGCCTCAGCCCCAACAAAACCTGGGAGGGCTCCATCGCCTCGGTGGCCGGCAGCGTAGTGGCCGGACTCGGCGTCGTCCTGCTCGGCGATCTCCTCTCCGCCCGCGGCAACACCGTGCTGCATGTGCTGGAACCGATGTGGCAATCGGCCCTGCTGGCCGTCCTCATCAACATCGCCGCCCAGTTGGGCGATCTGCTCGAGTCCGCCATCAAACGCGGCGCAGGCGTCAAGGACTCCGGCGCCATGCTCCCCGGCCACGGCGGCATCCTCGACCGCATCGACGCCCTTCTCCTCGCCGCCCCGGTCCTCTGGTGCGTCCTGCTGCTCAAAGACGCCTTCGGGTTGGGCAGGTTCTGATACCTTAGCGCAGGTCACAATCATGAGCAATTTCTGGACTAGCACGCTTATCAGCATCCTGCCGTTCGTACTCATCCTGCTGTTCTGGTTTTTTCTCCTGAGACAGATGCGCAAGGGAAAGAACACATCGCAGCAGACTCTTATCGAGCCGATGCGCAAGGTCCTTCAAGAGGAGATTGTTCCGGAGATCCGCGCCATTCGCGAATCAATTGATGCCCTCACGGCTGACCTTAAGGCACGCAATGAAAGATCGGATCTGTAGGTCTCCATCTGCGAAAATAGTCCAGTGAAGAAGCTCGCCATCCTTGGCTCCACCGGCTCCATCGGCCAGAGCACCCTCTCCATCTGCGAATCCTTCCCCGACCGCTATCAGGTCGTCTCCCTCGCCGCCGGTCACAATCTCGACCAGGCCCTCGCCCAGTGCCTCCGCTGGCATCCCAAAGTCACCTCGCTCGCCACGGAAGAACTCGCCGCCGCCCTCATCACGCGCCTCCGCGAAGCCGGCCACACCGGCACCGAGGTCGTCTGGGGCACCGAGGGCACGGTCCGCGTCGCAACTCTGCCCGAGGTCGACTTCGTCGTCTCCGCCATCGTCGGCGTCGCCGGACTGGAGGCCACCTACGCCGCCGTTCGCATGGGAAAAACCATCGGCCTCGCCAACAAGGAGTGCCTCGTCGCCGCCGGCGAACTCATCCTCACCGCCGCGCGCGCCCACAACTCAATCCTCCTGCCCATCGACTCCGAGCACAACGCCGTGCACCAGTGTCTCCGCGGCGGCCAGCCCTCCGAGGTCAAGCAGATCTGGCTCACCGCATCCGGCGGCCCCTTCCGCTCCACACCGCTCGCCGACTTCGACCACATCACGCCCGCGCAGGCCCTCAAGCACCCCACATGGGTCATGGGCCGCCGCATCACCATCGACTCCGCCACCATGATGAACAAAGGCTTCGAAATCATCGAAGCCTGCCGCCTCTTCGACCTTCCCCCCTCGCAGGTCCGCGTCACCATCCACCCGCAGTCCACCGTCCACTCGCTGGTCGAGTTCATCGACGGCTCCATCCTCGCGCAGATCTCCGTCACCGACATGCGCCTGCCCATCCTCTACGCGCTCGCCTGGCCTGAACGGCCTGCTGCTCCGCAGCTCAGCTTCGACCTCGCCGCGCTCTCGCAACTCGACTTCTCCCAGCCCGACTTCGCGCGCTTTCCTTGCCTGCGCCTGGCGTACGAGGCAGCCGAGTCCGGCCCCGCCGCCTGCATCGCCCTCAACGCCGCCGACGAGATCGCCGTCGCCGCCTTCCTCGAAGGTCGCATACCCTTCACCGGCATCGCACGTACAATTGAGGACGTGCTGGCCCAAACGCCGCCCCACTCTCCTGCGTCTATCCAGGATGTGCTTGCGGCCGACCGGACAGCCCGGGAGTGCGCGCAGAAGTCGATCGCACACCACGCCCCGGCAGTCCGCGCCTGAGCAGAGGACCTGAACCCTTTCATGATGACTGTCATCCAGCTTCTCCTCGTCCTTGGCCTCATGGTCTTCATCCATGAGCTCGGCCATTTCGTCGTCGCCAAGTGGTGCCGCGTCCGCGTGGAGGCCTTCGCCCTCGGCTTCGGCACACGCCTCTGGGGCTACGTCCACAACGGCACTGACTACCGCATCAACGCCCTGCCCCTCGGCGGCTACGTCAAGATGGCCGGCGAGATTCCCGGCGAAGAGGTCTCTAACGATCCCGGCGACCTCAACAACCATCCCCGCTGGCAGCGCATGCTCATCGCCCTCGCCGGCCCTGCCGCCAACTTCCTGCTCGCCTTCTGCCTGATGACCGGCGCATACATGGCGCACTACGAGATCAGCGCCTACCAGTCCGGCCCCGCCGTCACCGACTACATCTCGCCCACCTCAGCCGTCGCGAAGACCGGCATCCACTCCGGCGACACCATCGTGCGTTTCGACTCCGTCAATAACCCCACCTGGGACGACGTCTACCAGCACGCGCAGTTGAACCTCAACCAGACCGTCCCATTCTCCTTCGTGCACGACGGCAAGCGCGTCGATACGACGCTCTATCTTCCCTTCAAAGGCAGCACCGAGAAATTCACCCTCGACTCGGCGCTTGCGATGGGCCTGACGCCCAAAATGCAGGACGCGCCCATCAAGGTAGAGAAGCCTGTTGCCGGCAGCCCCGCCGACCGCGCCGGCCTGCGCACCGGCGACCAGATCGCCACCATCGACGGCCTTCAGATCCGCAGCGTGCAGGCCCTGCTCGCGTACCTTGCGGACCAGAAGGGCAAGCCCGCGCAGTTGGACCTGCTGCGCGGCGGCCAGCACATCGCCATGGCCGTCACGCCGGAGCTCGCCGACTCAGGCGACGGTTCCGGCAGCAAAGCGTATCACCTCGGCTTCCAACCCTCTCAGCCGCCCACTAAAGTAGAGACGCTTCCCTTCGGCAGGGCCTCCGCTGAATCGCTGGCCTACACCAAAAAGAACTCGCTGCTCATCGTCGATGTCATCAAGGGCATGTTTGAGCGCCACATCTCCGTCAAGCAGCTCTCAGGGCCCATCGGCATCGGCGAGGTAGTCCACGAAGCCGCTGCCGCCGGATGGGTGCCGCTGGTCGAAACCATCTCCATGATCTCCATCAACCTGGCGATGTTCAACCTGCTGCCCTTCCCCATCCTCGACGGCGGCATGATCTTCCTGCTCATCGTCGAGAGCCTCTTCCGCCGCGACCTCCCCATGCCCATCAAGGAGCGCATCTACCAGGTCGCCTTCGTCTGCATCCTGCTCTTCGCCGCCATGGTCATCTTCAACGACATCTCCAAGCTGCCCTTCATCATCAAGCTGCGCTCGTAATCAAGCTCGGCTCGTAGGGTGCGACAATCACAATTTTGCGAGTCATTGATTGTTTGGACTTGTCATTCTGAGCCAACCGGGGTCCCGGCCAGCTTGCTGGCAGGGGTGGTTTGGCGAAGAATCCCCGCATTTTTCTTTGCGTGTCATCCTGAGCGAGACGCACCAGCGTCAAGTCGAAGGACCTGCATTTGCTTTTGCACGTCACCTCTGACGCGTATCACCTCGGCACGTCATTCTGGCGCGTAGCGTCAGAATCTCTATCTCTGTATTGGCCTTTGCCAATAGTGCCGGAATTCTGCGCCAATTCTGTTTGTCAAGACCTCAGCGCACCCCATTCAGGGACTAACCTCCTCAGATGGAACGAGATACCTCGCCAAAATAGTTGGCATTTTAGTTTTGTCCATTCAGCTAAAATAGAAGTTAGATAAAAGAAAAGAACAAAGGCCCGGACAAATTCCCCTGTCCGGGCCTCATCTTTTCTGAACCACTCGTTTCATTTCAATATTTTGCCCGTTAAGCCGTCTGCCTTCTATATTTTGGAGTGGCCCCAACGTCTTTTCAATATTTTATGAATTTTTTTCTCCAGGCCGCGCCCGCAGCTCCGCCGCAATCTCCGCCGCCGCCTTGCGCGCCTCGTCCTCGCGGTCCGGCGCAAAGCTGACCGCGCCCACCCGCGCATGGCCTCCGCCACCGTATCGCTCGCAGATCGCGGCCAGGTTCACCAGTTGCTCCACCGGAACCTTGGTCCATGGGTTCGTCCCCACGGAGATCTTCGTGCGGAAGCTCGACTTGCTCAGCCCAACGTTGTACGTCGCCGCCGGCAGCAGATAGTACGGGATGAACTTGTTGTAACCCTCGGTCAGCCGGTCTGTGATGTCGAAGGTGATGACGCCACGCTCCAGCATCGCCCGCTCGCGCAGCAGTTCAATGCCCTCGAGGTGCCGCTCCATCAGCGGCGCAAGTTCCGCCTGGATAAACGGCTGGGCCAATACCTCGCCTAAGCTCATCTCCGTCAGCAGCGGAATCACGCGCGGCACAAAGCCCTCGCCCGACGCTTCAATCGCCATCGTCAGCTTCATCGCCGGCTCGGCCATGCCCACCGCCGCCTCCGCGCTCTCATACCGCGCGCCGTCGACAATGTCCGCCCAGCGGATCAGCTCGGCCAGCGGCGCCGTGTCAAAGCCGTACTTCTCCCTCGCCACATCCGCAATCAGGCTGGTGCAGGAGACGTAATCCGGATCGTAGAACTTGCCTCCCTTCAGCTTGTCGCCGCCTGCGCCCGTCTGCGACGCAAGAAAGTCCTGATGGTCCTCCGGCGTCATGAACGCGCTCTGATGATGGTCGAACCACCATGTCACGCGCGGCGAGTTGTAGTACTTGAAGTCCACAATCGCATTCTCACCCGCATTCCCGTTACCGAGGAACAACGAGTCGTCGAACAGCGCGCCCGCCCGGTGCATCAGCCCCGAGTAGCTGAACGTCTGCGCCGTGCCGATGCATTCGCGATGAAAGCGCGTGAACACCGACGCCGAACACGCGCCATCGAAGCAGTGGTCGTGATAGAAAACGCGGCACTCCAAGCTGTCTCAACCCTCCGTCTCAGCGCCTTCGCTCACTCGCAGTCGCGTGTCTCTCGCTCACGCAACCAAGCAGGTCGCCAGGCTCTAAGCATTGCCTTGCCCCGCGCACATGTCAAGCAAACCGGCATATACACTTGTCTGCGATGGATGCCAATCCGGGCTCAACCCAGCACATTGAAGGCTCAGACCCGGTCATCACGCCGCCGCCGACGCCTCCTCTGCTGCACTACATCCTCTTCGGCCCGGAAGGCCTGCGCGCAGGCTGGGGCATCATCCTCTTCGTCGCCATCTACGCCGCGATGGAGCGCTGCCTCGTACCGGTCCGTGCCGTGTTGCTGCACGCCCAACCCGTCAAGGGAGGTCTGCTCAGCTTCCGGCAGGTGCTCAGCCTGGAAAGCGCCGGCATCCTCGCACTCATCGTTGCGACATGGCTGATGGCCCGCCTCGAGCGCCGGACCGTAGCCGACTATGGCTTGGCCGCGCAACACCGCACACACTACTTCCTGCGTGGCCTCGTCTGGGGAGTCACGCTGCTCTCGCTGCTGGTCTTTCTGCTGCGCGCATTCGGCCTCGTCGTCTTCGACGCGCGACTGCTCTTCGGCGCAGCCACACTGCACTACGGTCTGCTTTGGCTTGCAGGCTTTCTGCTCGTTTCCCTCAAGGAGGAGCTCTTCAGCCGCGGCTATCTGCAATTCACCTTGACGCGTGGCCTTCGCGCTCTCTATCGCTGGCATTTCGGCCCGCGCCACGCGAACGCACTCGGCTTCTGGACCGCCGCCGCCGCGCTGTCCTATCTCTTCGGCGTAGGACACAGCGGCAATCCGGGCGAGTCGCCGCTCGGCCTGCTCTCCGCGGGTCTCGCCGGCTTTCTCTTCTGCCTCAGCCTCTGGCGCACCGGATCGCTGTGGTGGGCCATCGGCTTCCACGCCTCCTGGGACTGGGCGCAGTCCTTTCTCTATGGCGTGCCGGACAGCGGCCTGATGGCGCGCGGCCATCTCTTCGCCACCCATGCCATCGGCCGCACATGGCTCTCCGGTGGAGTCACCGGCCCGGAGGGCAGCATCCTCTTCCTGCCCGTAGCGTTCGCCGGCGCAGGCATTGTGCTGCTGACGTTGCCGCGCACGCACAGCGGTTACCTGCCTGTATCGGACGAGGAGCACGCAAGGTGAGCACGCGGCTTTTGCCGTAGACTTTCCCATATCTCATGAGTAGCGACGAAGCAAACCTCCCCGGCGCCCTTCCCTCCCTTGATCTGAGCAATCCAGGCTCTTCCCGCCGCGCTGCGCGCATCGCAGCGCTGTCGCTGCTGCTGCTGGTTGTGGTCGCCGCGGCCGCGTTTATCTTCGGGCGCATCTACTTTGCCCGCGCCATGCGCGCCAACCTGCGGCAACTGGATGGCACGCAGGTGGCCTATGGCCTCATGGCCCCGGTGACCGTCGCGCGCGATACCCACGGCGTCCCTCACATCCACGCGCAGGACATGGACGATCTGGTCTTCGCGCAGGGCTACATCACCGCGCAGGACCGCCTGTGGCAAATGGACATGCTCCGCCGCAATGCTGCCGGCGAGCTGGCCGCCGTGCTGGGCAGCTCCGTCGTGCCGCAGGACATCGCCCAGCGCACGCTGCAACTGCGCGCCGTGGCCGACCGCGCCGCCGCCGCATTGCCCGCAGACCAGCGGCGCTGGCTCACCGACTACGCCCGCGGAGTCAACGCATCCATCGTCGAGCAGCACGCGCATCTGCCGATTGAGTTCCGCATGCTCGGCTATACTCCGGCTGCCTGGTCGCCGCGCGACTCCATCCTCGTCGAGCTGTCGATGTACGAGGAGCTGACCAGCACCTTTCAGCAGAAGCTGGTGCGCGAGGCATTGAGCGCGCATCT
>DATCBR010000337.1:0-4577 GCA_036511765.1 Acidobacteriaceae bacterium
TGGTTGCCGTAGAAGCCGCCTTCAATCGATTGCACCTTGCCGATCTCGCCGGAGTTGATGCGACGCTTCATCTCTGCAAACAGCGGCTCGTACTGGATGCGATACGCGATCATCAGCTTCACCTTCGCGTGCTTGCAGGCGTCGATCATCTTGCGGCCCTCGGCCGAGCTGATCGCCATCGGCTTCTCGCACAGCACGTGCTTGCCTGCCTCGGCCGCGCGCACCGTGTACTCCATGTGCATGCTGTTGGGCAGGCCGATGTAGACCGCCTCAATCGCCTTGTTGTCGCGGATCTTGTTGTACGTGTCGTAGGTGTAGATCGAGTTCTGCGGCACGTTGTACATCGTGGAATATCGCGGACCTTTCTCCGCCGGATGGCCCGTGACCAGTCCGACGATCTTCGCCTTGTCTGACTTGGCGCAGGCGCTCATAAAGATATTCGAGATAGTGCCCAGGCCAACGGCGGCAAAGCCGAGGGGCTTGGTGGAGGGAACCTGCGCACGCATCTGCGTGGCTGCCAGCGTCAATGCGGAAAGCTTCGAGAATTCACGACGGTTCATTTGTTTGGTCTCCAATTGGGTCGCCACAATCTTATTGCGAACTGGCCACGCACGGCAAAGGCGCAGCCATCCAACTGTCGCGCGCAATCCATTGTTGGGCCGCTTTGCAACTTCACTCCACCTTCAGCACCGTCTGCGACTCAATCTTCGCCTGGTCAAGCTGCACGTTGAAGCCCGGCCCCGTGGGCAGCGCGATATGCGCGCGCTCCACCGTCAGCGGATTGCTCTCAAAGTGGTAGTAGTGGCGCATCTTATTAATCAGGTATTCGCCCAGCGGAAACGTCATCGGCGACTGGCTCGCGATCACATGGATCGCCGCCCTCAGGCTGTGTCCATGCGGCAGCACCGGCACGTCGTGCAGACTGGCCACGGTGCCGATCTTCAGCAGCTCCGAAACGCCGCCGCACCACTCCGGGTCCGCCTGCACCACGCTCAGCGCCCCCGCCGAAAGATACCGCTCCACCTCCCAGCGTCCGTAGAAGTGCTCGCCCGATGCAATCGGGATCGTCGTGCTACGCCGCATCGCGGCGAAGCTCTCTATCTTCTCCGGGTGGGTCGACTCCTCCATCCAGTGCGGCCGATACTTCTCCACCTGGTGCGCCCACTCCAGCGCATAGTCCTGGTCCCAGCCGCTGAAGCTGTCGAACATCAGCTCCGTATCGTCGCCCAGCGTCTCCCGCAGAATGCGCACCAGCTCGACATTCTTGCGCATCCCCTCCGGCCCGGAACCCGGCCCATACCCGATAAACCACTTCTGGTAGCGGAAGCCTTCCTTCTGCACCGCCAGCGCGCGCGTGCGCACCGCATCCGGCTCCAGCGAGAAGCCGAGGCAGCTCGCATACATCTCCACCGACTGCCGCGTTGGCCCGCCCAGCAGCCGATACACCGGCACGCCGTATACCTTGCCGCGAATGTCCCACAGCGTGTTGTCCACCGCGCTGATGGCCATCATGAACAAGCCATCCCGCGACTGCCGGTTCGACCGATACATCTGGTCCCACAACGCCTCACCCGCCAGCGCGTCTTTGCCGATCAGGAATGGCCGCAGGTCCGTCTGCACCACGATCGCCGCATCGCGCTCGATCGGACCATAGAGACCTTCCGGCCCGTTCGCGGTCTTGATCCGCAGATAGATGGCGTTGGTGCGGAACTCCCGTGTGCCCGATGGATGGTCCGCATAAGGCGCCCGCCGCAGCGAGTCGTAGATGTCCTCGGGGTTCACCTGCGCCTGGTTGTTCACGCCTGCATCGTCCGTGTAGCGGCCGTGCAGTTCAATCAGCTCCACCGATTCGATCTTCAGCGGCGCAGCCGCGTCGTTGACAGCCGGAGCAGCCGCGAGAGCGCGCGAACCCGAAGGCGCAAACGCGGCAGAGCCGATAAGCCCTGCCGCGCCTGTTCCCAGAAAACTGCGGCGATTCAGAATTGTTGCCATGGTTGGAAATGGTACAAGGGCTGAGCGCCCTTGTACCATCGCTTCTCCTATATGCCCCGTCGCGGTCCAGTTTGCGGCGGCGGCGTGCGGCCCATGTTCTTGTCTGCCCATGCGATGAAGTACTTCACGTTCGGCGCATCGGTATGTCCGCCGTCATGCTGCCGCCAGGCAAGCTGGCCATCCAGCAGACCAGTGTTCACCGCCGGCATCTTCTCCGTCTTATAGTCGTTGGAGACGCCGAGGGTCTTGGTCCCCAGCAGTTGGAATACAGGCTGCGCCGCGATGGTCGCCATGTAGCTGCCCTCGTGATCCAGCCAATGCGCGTCGCCGCGCTCCGGGATGCCATAGCTGATAAACGTCAGCCGCGGCGCGCACATTGCAATCAGGTCATGCGCGTCCACCGGCAGGTCGCCAGGAGTCATCACGCCATGCTTACCCGCACTCTCGCCGTACTTCAGGAAGTTGCCCGCCATCCAGTGATACTCATCCGCCGTCAGGTTCTCCACCGCTTCGCCATAGTTGCGTCGGCTCAGCTTCGCGCCGCCCTCACCTGAGGAGCCGATCAGGCCCATGTAGAAGCGCTGGTCAAATGCTTCGGTCACGAGTGCAGCCTTGCCGTAGCGCGACACGCCCTCAATGCCGACGTGCTTCGCATCGACGGTAGCATCGGTCTCCAGATAATCCAGCGCCCGTGCCGCGCCCCACGCCCACGCACGCAGCGCGCCCCAGTCCTCCGGCTTGCGCGCCTCCCCTTTGTTCACCAGCCCGATGACGCCGCGCGTGAGATCCGCGCCATTGTCCGCCTGGATGCTGCCGGGGTTGATGCCCACGTAGCCCCAGCCGTCCGCGATCAACTGCTGGGTCGTCGGCGGATCGGTCGAAGTCCCATTCACTCCATTTGCCGACGGAGCCGCGGCCGCGGCGCCGGGACGTGCGGCGCCAGCCGCACCGCCAAAGCCGAATCCTCCCGCGCCTGCAGCCGGTACGATCGGTTCATACGCCGGATACTTGTCCAACAACGCTGCGATCGATGGGTCGCTCTTGGCCAGCATCGCCCGCAGCGCCTCATTCAGCGTGGTCAGGTCATCGCGGCTTGGCTGCGCCGGCGCAGGAAGAGTTGCGCCGCCGAACATCATCAGCACCGGCACCGGTCCCTTTACATTCGCCGGCGTCACCAGCACCATGTCGATGTTCACGTCGATCAGCGGATAGCTCGAGTTGTCGACATGCCCGATGATGTGTTTCGCGATGACGGGAATGCGGCCGACCATCTCGTGGTCGGTCACCTTCACCTCCCACGTCACCTTGGGCACATTCTTCGGCACGCGGCCGTACATCTCGCGGCTCAGGTCCTCTTCGATCTCCGGGCGGCGCTGCTTCCACCACATCTCCGCCGTCGTCACCTTCTGCCCGTTCTTCAAGACCAGCGGGTCCGGCAGGTTCGGATACGGGTTCGCCTTAGAGTCATCGTAATTCGCGGGGTTGGCGCCGTCCTGCGCTGAGTTCTTCCCCGGCCGCAGCTCCGTGATGCCAAGCTGGTCCATCATGTTCTGGTGGTCCTGCTGCCATGTCCAGGTGACAGCTGGCGGCGGCAGCGGCTTTACCGGCTGCGCCCCGAACTGCGCAACCGCGGGTGCTGCGACAAGCAGCGTACCCAGCGCGACTGCGCTCCACAATCCATTCCGGAGCGAGCTAAAACCCGCTGGAATTCCCTTCCGCTGCGCGGCGATTTGCATTTTCAACTCCCGGCGTAGTATTTGTTGGCGTCTCAAACAAACGGACTATATTCGCGGGGACAAACGATGAGCAACAGGCAGCAAACGGTTACTGGAAATATTTTTGCCGTCGCGGCGGTATTCGCGCTCGCCGCGCTCCATCCACCAGTCGCGCGCGCGCAAAGCGCGGCCACACAAGACCATTGGGTCGGCACCTGGGCCACCTCCGTACAAATTCCCGGGCCGCAGAACTCGCTCCTCCCCGCCGACATGACCGGCACCACCATCCGCCAGATCGTGCATCTCTCCATCGGCGGCTCAACCATTCGCGTGCATCTCTCGAACGCCTTCGGCACACGTCCCCTGCATCTGCTCGCCGTGCACATCGCGAAATCTACTGACCTGGCGACCAGCCGGATCGACACCGCGACGGACAAGCCGCTTACCTTCAACGGCGCGCCCGATGTCATCATCCCGCCCGGTGCGCAGTACATCTCTGATCCCATCGCCTTCCCTGCCGCTGCGCTCTCCGACGTCGCTATCACCATCCACTACGACCAGCCGCCCACGCCCGAGACCGGCCATCCCGGCTCCCGCGCCACCACGTACATCATCTCCGGCGATCACGTCTCCGACGCCGAGTTCCCCGGCCCAATGACCGTCGCGCAATCGCCCTCCGCGCGGCCACCGCAGGCTCGACCGCAGAGTGCAGCCGCAGTGGCTCAGGGCCCTGCAGCAGCAGCGCCTGCGCCGCAGGCTTCCCCAACTGAGGCTGCTGCTCCTGCCGACATCGCAACTCCGCCTGCGGGTACCCGCACCATCGAGCACTGGTACACCATCTCCGGCATCGACGTCATCGCGCCTGCAAAG
>DATCBR010000338.1:0-4246 GCA_036511765.1 Acidobacteriaceae bacterium
TCGGCGATCGCCTTCGACGGCTTCACCAGCGCACACGCCGTCAAAAATCCAGCCAACTCGTCGCACGCAAACAGCGCCTTATCCAGATGCGTCTCCGGCTTCACACCCGAGTAGTCCGCGTGCGCCAGGATGGCATGCAGCATCTCCTCCGGCCAACCGTGTTCGCGCAGATACGCAACCCCCACAAACGGATGTTCCGCCGCAGTCGGATGCCGCTCGTAATCGAAATCGTGCAGCAATCCCGCACACCGATAGAGCGCGACAACCTGCGCAGCCTCATCCCCCTGGAGCCCCAGCCGAGCAGCCTCGCGCACGCCATAGCTTTCCGTGCAGCAAGCCACGGCCAGACCATGCTTCACCAGCGACTCGCCCCGCGTCCACTCCCGCAACAACTCCTCCGCCTTCACCGCCGAAACTTCCGTCATCACCATGACCTCGCTTTATTCACTATTCACTAACCACTATTCACTCGCTCAGCTGTTAACCAATCGTGTTCCACAATTATCTTCGCCCACGAATCTTTCTCATCACCCCTTGACTCATTCGACACCGGGGTGTCACTCTAGGCACATCGGTTCGCTTCTGGTTATCAGACGTGCGTCGCTGCGGTGTCCTTGCTCTGGCTACCGCCCGCATCACACAATATGGCAACTATGATGGCGCCCCTCGGCGCAACGGGTTCACAGCCTCAGGCTATGGGACCGAGCGCGATGGCATCCCCGGACCGCGAGGTCCTGCGGTGCGACCACTGCAAGCTCGTGCAATTCCGCACATCCTCAGAGACCTGCCGCCGCTGCAGGAAGTCCTTGCTCGCCGAGCAGCCCAAGGCCCAGACAGCCATCGCTCTTGTCCCTGAACCCACCCCCCAGGCCGGTCCCGGAGAGATCCAGGTAGCCGCCGCCGTCCGCGACCTCCGCCACGTCCGCAACCTCTCCCAACGCCAGCTCGCCGGACGCATGGGAGTGCCGCGCACCTACATCTCCAAGATCGAGAACGGCAAAGCGATGCCCACGCTCTCGTCGCTCGACCGCCTCGCGCGCGCGCTTCAGGTCGATATCTCCGCCCTGCTCCGCGACGCCCCGCGCCGCCATCAGGACGAGACCGCCGTCCTCACCACCGACCCGTTCCTCGCTGAGATCGCCAAATACGCGGAGCACCTCACCTCCACGCAGAAGTCGATCTTCATCAACCACGTCCGCGAGCTAGCGCAGGGCCACACCCGCCGCACAGCTTAACCGCAGCTCAACTCCGCACCCTCCGGCGCCGCGCCGCTCGCCTCACCAGCGAACGCCGCGGCGCCTCTCCCTTTTGCGGACAGTGCGGGGACCGGCAAAAGGAAAACGCAAAGGCGCGAAGAACGCAAAGTCAACGCCGCGGTCTCCCTTGCGTACCTTATCGTCCTTCGCGCCTTCGCGTTTTCTTTCTGCTTAGCCAGCTACCCTATTCCCTTCGCACCGCCTTTTGAACTACCCTCATTCCAGCGAGCAGACTTGTCAGCCACCTCCTCATCCCGCATCTATCAGCATTCCAACCGGGCGCACGAGCTCTCCGCCGACGAGCGCGCCATCTACGACGCTCTCGACCCCTCGCGCATGCCGAAACACGTTGCCATCATCATGGACGGCAACGGCCGCTGGGCGGGCAAGCGCGCGCTCAAGCGTTTTCTCGGCCACCAGCAGGGCGCGGAATCCGTGCAATATGTCGTAGAAACCGCCTCGCGCATCGACCTCCCCTGGCTCACGCTCTACGCCTTCTCGCTGGAAAACAATCTCCGCCGCCCCAAGTCGGAAGTCAGCTTCCTGATGAAGCTGTTGAAGTCCTACCTCACCTCGAACGTGAAGCGGATGAACGACAACAACATCCGCATGGCGTACATTGGACGCACCGCCGAGCTGCCTGAAGAAGTCCAGGACTCCATGCGCTGGGCCGAGCAGCAGACCGCCCGCAACACCGGCACCACGCTCACCCTCGCGCTCAACTACGGCTCCCGCTCCGAGATCGTCGACTCCGCGCGCAGCCTGCTCCGCAACATGCTCGCCGAAGCCGACCAGCGCGGCATCTCGCTCCAGGACATGCTGGCCGCCGAGGGCACCGAAGACGCTCTCCGCACTCGCATCGACGAGGACCAGATCTCGGCCAACCTCTACACCGCGCACATGCCCGACCCCGACCTCGTCGTCCGCACCTCGGGCGAGCAGCGCATCTCGAACTTCCTGCTCTGGCAAATTGCCTACGCCGAAATCTTCGTCACCGACCGCCTGTGGCCCGACTTCCGCGGCCCGCATCTGCTCGAAGCGATTGCGGCGTACCAGCAGCGCGAGCGCCGTTTCGGCGGCCTCAAAGACTCGCAGACCGACGAGCTGGTCGACACGCTCGAACCCGCCGCCCAGGTCGCCCGCGAAATCTCCCACCTCACCAATAAGGTTCCTCGCTGACTTCACCCGAGGCTATTCTTGCAAGTCTGATCGCAACCCTTATCGAACTTCGCAATTAATTCAAAACGAAAGTTGTGTGTAGTCCTAATGATGTAACACATTGGTCACGGCGCATGGGCATCATTTGTGTGATCGCTCTGACTGGGAACCTTCGGATACAGCCGTGAAAAGGTGTTGAGGCAGCAATCAAAACTCGAAACGGGAAATAGTCTCTTCAAAACTGGTAACGGAGAAAAGTTACGCGCCGGGGATGGTGAGTTTGGCGATCGTGGCTAGCTGCATGAAGCTGGTGCCCTCGTAGATTTTGCCGATCTTGGCGTCGCGGTAGAGCTTTTCTACGGGGTAGTCCTTGACGAAACCGGCACCGCCGAAGACTTCAATGGCGAGGGAGGCCGTGCGCTCGGCGACTTCGCTGGCGAAGAGCTTGGCCATCGCGGCTTCTTTGAGGTACTCCGCGCCGGAGTCTTTGAGGCGGGCCGCGTTGTAGACGAGGAGGCGGGCGGCTTCGACTTCCATCGCCATGCGCGCGAGTTGGAACTGCATCGCCTGGAAGTCGGCGATCGGCTTGCCGAATTGCTTGCGCTCGCGGGCGTAGAGGGCGGCGTGGCGCCAGGCTCCCGAGGCCAGGCCGAGGAGCTGGGCCCCGATGCCGATGCGGCCCTCGTTGAGGGTTTCGATGGCGATCTTGTAGCCCTTGCCGGGTTCGCCCATGACGCTGGTCGCGGGGAGGCGGCAGTCTTTGAGGATGAGCTCGCAAGTGCTGCTGGCGCGGATGCCCAGCTTGTCTTCTTTGCGGCCGACGGAGAAGCCGGGGGTGTCTTTTTCTACGAGGAAGCAGGTAATGCCCTTGTAGCCGGCGGCGGGATCGAGGGTGGCGAAGACCAGGAAGAGGCCGGCTTCGAGGGCGTTGGTGATCCAGAGTTTCTGGCCGTTCAGCACATAGTCGCCGTTCTCTTGAACGGCGGCGCGGCATTGCAGCGCGAAGGCGTCGGAGCCGGAGGCGGCTTCGGAGAGGGCGTAGGCGCCGGTGAGTTTCGTCGCCAAGTCGGGCAGGTATTTCTGCTTCTGCTCGTCGCTGGCCCAGCGCATGAGGGCGGAGATGACGAGGGTGTTCTGGACGTCGACCAGGACGCCGACGGCGGGGTCGACAGCCGAAATCTCTTCGACGGCGAGAACGGCTTCAAAGAGGGTTCCGGCGGCCCCGCCGTACTGCTCGGGGACCTGGATGCCCATGAGGCCGAGGTCGAAGAGTTTGCGGAGGAGCTTGGGGTCGAATTTCTGGGCTTCGTCCATTGCGCGGACGAGGGGTGTGATCTCCGTGCGGGCGAAGGCGCGGACGGTATCGCGGAAGAGGAGTTCGTCGGGGGAAAGCTGGGTGAGTGGCGTCATCAATCGAAGCCCGGGCCGCGGCTTTTGAGTTTCGCGGCGCGGTGTTCCTTTTTGAGGCGGTCGTCGTCGGGGCGGAGGAACCAGAGAAGCAGAAGGGCGGTGTAGACGATGGCGTTCACCACGGTGCAGGAAAGCTCCGCCAACTGGCGCATTTCGAGCGAAGGCACGTGGGTCTTGGCTTCGATGGCCATCTGGACGAGGCGGCCGGGAAAGCCGACGTACTGGAAGATGATGTTGATGGCGCGGGGGGAGCCGTCGTAACCGAAGGTCATGCCGGCGCGGACCGCGAGCGCCAGACCGGTGCCGACGATGACGAAGAAGCCGACGGTCATGGCCCCGAGCCACCATTTGTGCGGCGGGCTGGCCACGACGGGCACCAGGTTCAGCTTATCGGGTGACGCTTTCCGTGTGATCGCCATAGA
>DATCBR010000339.1:0-6058 GCA_036511765.1 Acidobacteriaceae bacterium
GTGTCATCCACCAATACATCGCCCTTTCCCAGCCAGCGCAGGTAATCTCCCTTGTCCAGGTCATATGCCGGCACGCCTTCCGGCGCGCGCGACGGCACAATGCCAAAGCACCGGATCCACCCGCCAAAGTGCCGCAGGACCCATGCCGCCACATCCGGAGCCGTTTCCAGAGGCCGCGAGGTAAGCGCAATGTGCCTCGCCTGCGCTCCATGTTTTAGAAACCATGCAAGCACCTCTGCATTGGGTAGCAGCGCCAGACCTGCTTCCGACCGGCGAAAAGCATCCATTGACGCCAGATACCCATCATGAGTCACCCCCAGCGACTCATGTGGAGGGTTCGCGGTCAGCGAACGATACTCCGTCGCGCACTCGGGATGCTCCTGTTTCCAACCCTTGTGGAACCACTGCGCCATCAGGTCATTCAGCACGTCATCCACGTCCCAGACTAGCGTCAGCATCTATTCAATCCAATGCGTCACGAACGTCTTGCGGTTCGTGTTGTTCGTGATCGCCTCGTCCGTATACCAGGAGTCCTCCTGCGCGTATGCCGACGACACCTCCTCAATGACCGCACCATTCTTCGTCCAGAAGGAGTGTCGCGTCCCGTGCGGGATCGTCACGATGTCATTCGATTTATGCACCGTCTGGGCCCCTTCCAGGTCCACCGTCACGTCTCCATGCAGGATGTGGTACGTCTCGTCCTTCTGCTTGTGCCATTGCTCCGGATGCTTTTGACCCGGCAGCACGACCATCAGCCGCTTGCAGTAATCGCGGTTGACAACCGTGATGGCCGTCAACCCGATCTCGCGAAACCTGTCGATCCCATAGTGGTGCGAAATCTCCAACTCGCATTGGCCGGGCACCTGCACCTTGCTCTTCTTAATAAGAGAACGCACGTCCCGCACGATGTCGTGAACTTTCTGCCGCCGGTCGCTTGCCTTCACGTTGTGCAGCATTACAGCGCCATTCTTCCCGATTGGCCCCACCGCCACGTACTCCCTGTATTTCGAGAGGTCTTGTGCCACTACCTGCCCCGGCACGTTCGGCATTGCATAGAAGAGGTTCGAGAGCTGGATTGGAGCGCCAGCGCTGACAGCTTCTTTCACAAAAACACCCCGGGCCAGGTCACGCAGCGCCTGCGCCTCGCCCGCCGGCGCAGGATAACGTTTCTCGCGCTCGCCAATCATCGTAAGTGCGTCAGCCGCCGACTCTAGCCATCTCCGCACCTGGTCCGGCGTAGCGCTGTAAGCATTCACCGCATACTTGTCCGTCTTCACGGCAACATGCTTCTCAAACAAAGTCGCCCCAAGCGCGATCGCAATCTTCACTGCATTGAAATTCTCCGGACGCTCATGAGTGGAATACCCCACCTCCAGCTCCGGATAGCGCCGCTTCAGCAGAGCAATCTGGCTGAGGTGCAGATGGTCGTCCGGCGAAGGATACTCGCCGACGCAATGCATAATGGACAACCATTTGCTGCGATGCCGGAAGAAGCTCACCACCCGGTCGATATCCTCAAACGTCTCCCCCGCCGTCGACGCCACAATCGGCAGATCGTATTTCGCAATCCGCTCCAGCAGCGGCCAATCCGTCATGTAACAACTGGGGACCTTCATAAAGTCAAAGCCGTGCTCCGCAATCCGGTCTACCGAGGTCTCATCCCAGGGCGTGCACATCGATAAAAATCCGGCGTCGACAATCGCGTCCTTAATCTCCTTGTACTCCGCCCAGCTCAGCCGCGTCTCGGAAAACCGTTTCACATATTTCAGGTCATAGCGGCCCTGGTAATCGGGGTGAATACAGGCGTCAATGTCGCGGTACTGGAGCTTCACGCAGAAGCCGAAGTCGAATCCGGAAGAGACCTCCTTCAGCTCTTGCACAATGCGAATCCCGTGCGCCACGTCTCCCATGTGGTTGTTCGCCATCTCATAGATGAATAGGGGGCGCTTGCTCAGGTCTCCCGACGCTTGCTGCTTCATGTCCGACATAGGCCCTATTCTAGCCAAATCGCTTCCCAGCCAAATGCCACTTCCGCCGCACGTAATCGCATGTAATACTTGTCTGGATTTCGCCGAATTTTCACGGCGCGACTTGCGCTCGCACCTCGAAAGGTACGCCATGAGAGCTGTCATCCTCGCCGGTGGTCTCGGCACGCGCCTCTCGGAGGAGACCACCCTCCGCCCCAAGCCCATGGTGGAGATCGGTGGCCGCCCCATCCTCTGGCACATCCTCAAGATCTACTCCCAGCAGGACATCAACGACTTCATCATCTGCCTTGGCTACAAGGGCTACATCATCAAGGAGTACTTCGCCAACTACTTCCTCCACACCTCCGACGTCACCTTTGACGTCGCCAATAACAAGATGACTGTGCATGACTCCGAGGCCGAGCCGTGGCGCATCACCCTGGTCGACACCGGTGACGACTCCGGCACCGGAGGCCGCCTGCGCCGCGTCGCGAAATATGTCGAGAACGATGAGGCCTTCTGCATGACCTACGGCGACGGCGTCGCCAACGTGGACATCCAGGCCACCATCGCGTTTCATAAGAAGCACGGGAAACTCGTCACCCTCACCAGCGTGCAGCCCGTCGCCCGCTTCGGCGCGCTCGGCATCAAGGACTCCCACGTCTACGCCTTCCAGGAAAAGCCGCAGGACGAAGGCGGCTGGATTAATGGCGGCTTCTTCGTCCTCTCCCCCAAAGTCATCGCAGAGGTGAAGGACGACCGCTGGATGTTCGAGCGCGAACCGATTGAATCCCTCGTCGCGCGTGGCGAAGTGCAGGCCTATCTCCACCATGGCTTCTGGCAGGCCATGGACACCCTCCGCGACAAGCAACAGATCGAGGAGCTATGGGCTTCAGGCAAAGCGCCCTGGAAGACGTGGTAGCCCTTTATTGCCGTCATCCTGAGCGAAGCGAAGGACCCCTGTATTTGCTTTCAATCGGTGTAATCGGTGTACATCTGTGTTAAGCCTTTATCCTTATCTCGATGCCTGACTCCTTCTCCTGGCGCGGCAAGCGCGTCTTCCTCACCGGCCACACCGGCTTCAAGGGGGGATGGCTCGCGCTCTGGCTCGCCTCTCGTGGCGCACAGGTCCGCGGCTACGCGCTTGATCCCTATACCGATCCCAATCTCTTCACCGCCGCCCGCATCGGCTCGGGAATCGGAGCCATCAGCCCAGAGAATGACATCCGCGGGGACATCCGCAATCCCGCCGCGCTTGAGCCCGCGCTCCGCCACTTCGAACCCGAGGTCGTCTTCCACATGGCCGCGCAGCCGCTGGTCCGCGCCTCCTACGCCGACCCCATCGCCACCTACGAGACCAATGTCATCGGCACCGCGCGCGTGCTCGAAGCCGTCCGCCGCACGCCATCCGTCCGCGCCGTGGTCTCCGTCACCACCGACAAGTGCTATGAGAATAAGGAGACCCTCCGCCCCTACGTCGAGACCGATCCCCTGGGCGGCTACGACCCCTACTCCTCCTCCAAGGCCTGTGCCGAGATCGTCTCTGCCGCCTGGCGCCAGAGTTATTTCCCGATCGAAAAACTTATGCGCGAAGGCAAGCCCGGCTCGCACTCCGTAGCCCTCGCCACGGCGCGCGCCGGCAACGTTATCGGCGGCGGCGACTGGTCTACCGACCGCCTCATCCCCGATCTCGTCCGCGGCTTCCTCGCCGGAGAGGCAGTGCGCATTCGCCGCCCCGACGCCATCCGTCCCTGGCAGCATGTGCTGGAGCCGCTCGCGGGATACATCGTCCTCGCCGAGCATCTGCTCTCCGCCGACGCCGCGCGCTACGCTACCGCATTCAACTTCGGCCCTGCGGAAGAGGACGCCCAACCAGTCTCCTGGATTGTAGAAAAGCTTGCAGAAAAGATGACCGCCTCTGGCGTCGACGGCGCCCGCTGGGTGCTCGATCCCGACCCCGGTGTGCATGAGGCCGGCTATCTCAAACTCGACGCCACCCGCGCCCGCACCGAACTTGGCTGGCAGCCGCGCCTCGATCTTGAAACGGCCCTCCACTGGCTGGTCGACTGGTATCGCGCCTGGCAGTCCGGCAAGGACATGCACGCCTTCACCCTCGCCCAGATCGCCGCATACGAACAGATGATTTGAAGGCTTCCGGCTCGAAGCTTAATGCTGCAAGCTTACAGCTCAAGATACGTCCTGGTGTTTTTCTAGGTCTTTAAAAACTGTCAAGCCTTGCGACCCCTAAGTAACAGAAAAGCCAAGGCAAATAGTTGGCATTTTAGTTTGCCCCACTTGCTACACTTAAATTAGTGGACTAGTTTTCCCGTCGTGCGCCAGTTCCACGCGGACCGGAATGGCGCGTGGAACTGGCGAGCTTTTCACTGTACTGTAACTTGCTTATTTTCAAATGGATACGCTTAAGCCGTTATTTATCAGGTAGGTAGTGTAAGTCGTCTGAAATCAATTAGACGGCCACTTTACCGGGGGGGAGGGTGTGATGAAAAAGAACGTTCTCGTCATTCTCGCCTTGGTTCTTGTCTCGGCGTTATCCTCGGCGCAGAACTCTCACGTCCACACGCGGGCATCCTCCACGTTGCCCGCGCTCTTTCTCTCCGACATTCACTTCGACCCCTTCATCGATCCCACCAAGGCCGTCGCGCTCAACTCCGCGCCTGAAGCTGACTGGCCACGCATCCTCGACGCGCCCGCAGGCCCCGCGCTCACGCTCGCCCAGCAAGCCGCCTTCACCGCCTGCTACGACAATCTCGACACCTCTTACGCCCTCTGGCAGTCCACACTGGCGGAGTTGAAGAAGACCGCAACCGCCTCGCGCTTCGTCGTCATCTCCGGCGACCTGCTCGCCCACAAGTTCGACTGCAAATACAAAGCCCTCGTGCCCGGAGCGACCAGCGCCTCCTATCTCGCGTTCACGCTGAAGACCGCCACCTACGTCCTCACCACGCTGCACGCGTCTCTGCCTCGCGCTCCCATCTACACGGCCCTCGGCAACAACGACTCCGGCTGCGTCGATTACGCGCTGGACGCGCAGAACGATGCTTTTCTGTCGGGCTTAGCTCCGCTTGTCGCCGACGTTGCCCGCCTGTCGCCCGCCAACCGCGCACCCGCGGAGCGTGACTTCGCCAGCATCGGAGCCTACAACGCGCCGCTCACCGCGCTGCCGCACACCCGCATCGTCTCCTTCGACGACCTCTACCTCACCGCCAAGTACAACACCTGCTCCGGCACGCGCGACCCCACGCCGTCGGCCACCGCCATCCTCTGGCTCAAGACGCAGCTTGACTCCGCCCGCGCGGCGCGTGAGCGCGTGTGGTTCGTCAGCCACATCCCACCGGGCGTCGACCTCTACGCCACCGCTCGCAAGCTCACCAATGTCTGCGGCGGCGCAAAAGCGACGATGTTCCTCGGCTCCGACGACCTCGCACAGACGCTGGCAGCGTATCCCGATGTGGTCCGGCTTGCCCTCTTCGGCCATACGCATGATGACGAGCTTCGATTTCTTTCCCCGGCGTTGGACGGTGCAGGCACCGTCGGTGTCCCGGTCAAGCTGGTTGGCTCCATATCACCAGTCCACGGCAATCGCCCCGGCTTCACCCTCGCGCGTGTCAACCCAGCCTCTGCCACGCTCGTGGACTACAGCGTGATGATGTCATCCGATCCCGCTGCTGCGCACATCACGTGGTCGCGCGAGTACACCTTCTCCACCAGCTACCACCAGCCCGCCTTCGATCCCGCATCGCTCGCCGCTCTAATCGCAGACTTTCAAAGCGATCCCGGCGACAAGCAGCCTGCCAGCCAGGCCTACATCCGCGGCTACTACCCTGCCGCGACCGACGTCGTGACCGCAAACGCCGC
The DNA here is from genome assembly GCA_036511765.1 of Acidobacteriaceae bacterium. Lineage (GTDB taxonomy): Bacteria > Acidobacteriota > Terriglobia > Terriglobales > Acidobacteriaceae > Edaphobacter. Next base: position 5,844 of record DATCBR010000339.1, read on the forward strand.
CGTCATCTCCGCCGCGTGGCAGCCCTACGCCTGCTCACTGAACCACATCACCGCAAAATCTTTCGCGGACTGCACCTGCGGCAAATAGCATTCGCATCTTGCGCAGCCGGTCACACTGATACTCTTGTGTGACACTCCCCTGCGGAACCCCATGGCTCCGAACTCTTCCAACACCGAAGAATCGCCATCCGCTGGCCCCGGCCCTGAACCGGTCG
>DATCBR010000340.1:0-10999 GCA_036511765.1 Acidobacteriaceae bacterium
CGCCATATTGTTTGCGCCGGTAGAATCGGAGGGCGATGGCGACGCGGGTACGGTCATACTCGAAGATCAATCTCGGTCTGGCCATCGGGCCGGTGCGGGCGGACGGCTTTCATGGCCTGGCGACGCTCTACCAGACACTGGCGCTGCATGATGTGGTGACGGTGGAGGCGAGGCGGAGACAGGGAACAGGGCACAGGGACCAGGGAACAGGAAAGACGCAGAGAACAGCGACCGGCGAACAGGGAACAGGCGGATCCAACCGCGCTTCGGTCATTTCGCTGACCAGCAATCACTCGGGCGTACCGACGGACGAGCGCAATACGGCGTGGAAGATGGTGGCGCTGGCGCTGGAGCGGCTGGGCATCTCCGCCGACGTCAAGATACACATCCAGAAGGACTTGCCGGTACAGGGCGGGATGGGCGCGGGTTCAGCCAATGCTGCTGCGGCGCTGATTGGACTGGAACGCGAGCTGGGGCTGGAACTCGGCCAGCCCGGCGCCCTCTCAGAGACAGCCCGGCTGGAGATGGCCGCGCAGGTGGGGTCGGATGTGCCGCTGTTTCTGGTTGGCGGGGCGGTTCTGGGGACGGGCCGGGGCGAGATTGTCTCCGCCATGCCGGACCTGCCGGCGACACCGTGCGTGGTGGCGGTGCCGGAGGTGGGGGTATCGACGCCGCGGGCTTTCCAGGAGTGGGACAGGAGGCAGGGAACAGGGATCAGGGAACAGCGAATTACAGGGTTGACCGGGGGTGCGGCGGTCGATAGACTGGAAGCGTTGAGTCACGTCTACGCGTCTGTTCTTCAAGCGTCGGCGTCTGACTCATCCGGTATCGTTCGTGGCATTCGTCCTGAGAGCAAACAGGGCGGCTTTGAGGGCAATGTGCCTGAAGAAGAGAGCGCACAGAACGGTCTGGCCGGGAACCCTCTTCTCGCGCTTGTCCGCACCGGGATGGAAAACGACTTTGAACAGGTCGTCTTTCCGCAGCATCCCTCCTTGCGTGACATCAAGCGTGTGCTAATGGGCCCACCGGACAGTGAGACGGCGATTTATGCCGCGCTCTCGGGGTCAGGCTCTGCGCTGTTCGGGCTGTATCACTCCGAAGCAGCCGCAGCCTCGGCGCAACAGCGCGTGCAGGCCTTTGGCTGCATGGCGATCGTCACTTCGACCTTGCCGCGTACGGAGTACTGGGGCGAGATGTTTGTAGAGTAGGACCGGGTTTTTGGAAGGCGGCAGGGTCGAGCAGGTTTTACTGGGCGATCGACTAACGGTAGGTCAAGTGCCTTTGACGCACTTTGTCCAGGTTCGAATCCTGGTCGCCCAGCCAGAGTTAGTTGTTAGTAAGTTGCAGTTATTAAGTAAGAGCGAAGCAGGCGGCGCATCAACCAGGGCGCCGTTCAAGACCAACGCAGCAGAACTTATTCAGGGCCAACCAGCCCGGAGGGTTCACTCGGATGAGCGTAAGCGCGAACGACGCAACTGCGGTCCTTACCCCTGTTTCAAGCGAGTCTGAGGAGAAAAACAACTCCCGGCCCGCTCCTAAATCTTCCTCCGACCCGCAGAAGTCCGACGCGCAAAAAAGTGACGCGCAGAAGGCGGGGGCGGACAGCAAGTCATCGGAGCGCAAACGCCAGGCCAAGTCGGGCGAGCCTAAGCGCTTCAAGATCTTCTGCGGGTCTGCCAACCGCGCGCTCACCGAGGAGATCTGCAAGTTCGTTGGCGTGCCGCTGGGCGAGTGCCGTCTGCAGCGGTTTGCTGACGGCGAGGTGTACTTCCAGTTGCTGGAGAACGTGCGCGGCGTGGATGTGTTTGTGGTGCAGCCCACATGCCGGCAGGTGGACGAGCACCTGATGGAGCTGTTGATCATGATCGATGCGCTGAAACGCGCGTCGGCGGGAAGGATTACCGTGGTGATGCCGTATTACGGCTATGCGCGCCAGGACCGCAAAGACCGCCCACGCGTGGCCATCACGGCCAAGCTGGTGGCGGACCTGCTCTCCACCGCGGGCGCGAACCGCGCGCTGCTGGTGGACCTGCACGCCGCGCAGATCCAGGGCTTCTTCGATATTCCTGTGGACCACCTCTTCGCCAGCCCCGTGCTGGTTGGCTATGTGCGCGATCTGAATCTGCCCAACCTCACGGTGGTCTCTCCGGACGCAGGCGGCGTGGAGCGCGCGCGCTTCTTCGCGCGCAAGCTGGAAGCGCCGTTGGCGATTGTGGACAAGCGCCGTACGGACATGAACGTGGCTGAAGTGATGAATGTCATCGGCGATGTGCAGGACCGAACCTGCCTTATTCTCGACGACATCATCGACACGGCGGGCACGCTGGTGGGCACGGTGAATGCGCTGCTGGAAAAAGGCGCGCGCGAGGTCTATGCCTGCGCGACGCATCCGGTGCTTTCGGGGCCGGCGGTCGAGCGCATTGCAAACTCGCGCCTCAAGGAAGTCATCGTCACCAACACCATTCCACTCAGCGACGAAGCGGCGAAGCTGCCGAAGATCAAGGTGCTTTCGATAGCCGGACTGTTAGGCAGGGCGATCGAGAGCATTCACATGGAGACCAGCGTCAGTACGTTGTTCAACTAGAAGGTTTCGAGATAGAGCTGAATAAGTTTTAGAGATAGGGCGGGACTTTAGTCCCGCCATCACGAGACGCAACACCCTTCGGGGCTTTAGCCCCGGAGCAACAAGTAAGAGCAGTACAAATCACAAGCGGCAGAGCCGCAAAGGGAGTGGGAGTGATCGGAAGCAAGCGAAGGTGACGGCGACGAATCTTGTTCCCTGTTCCCTAAGCGCTGTTCCCTGGCCTCTCATGCCCGAAAGGAAAAGTGAATCATGGCAGTATCAACCATCCCCGCCGTCGTAGCCACGCCACGTACCGGCAAGTTCAACAAGAATGCCGCGCGCCGCGTGCGCGTTGAGGGCAAGATTCCCGCGGTCGTTTACGGCGCGGGCAAGGATTCGGTCGCCGTCTCCGTCGATCCGAGGATCATCACCAAGATCCTGCACTCGGACTCCGGCCACAACACCATCTTCGATCTCGATGTAACCGGCGCAGGCACCGTGAAGGCCATGATCGTCGACTGGCAGAATGAGCCGCTGAAGGGCCACCTGCTGCACATCGACCTCAAGCGCATTGCGATGGACAAGGCCATGCGCGTCTCCGTGCCGGTGCAGTTGATCGGTATTCCAACCGGCGTCAAGACGCAGGGCGGCATTCTGGACCACGTGCTGCGCGAGGTGGAGATTGAGTGCCTTCCTGGCGACATCCCCAGCCACCTCGATGTCGATGTTACGGGTCTCGAGATCAACCAGGGCGTGCATGTTCGCGACCTGCCGCACTCGGACAAGGTGAAGTACCTCACCGACGGCGATCTGACCGTCGCTCACGTCACCGCGGTCCGCGAGGAGCCGGTGGCCGAGGTAGCCGAGGTTGCTGCCGGCACGCCTGCCGAGCCTGAAGTCGCCAAGAAGGGCAAGGGCGAGACTGCGGAGGCCGCACCGGCTGCCGAAGCGAAGAAGAAATAGAGATAGGGCGGGACTTCAGTCCCGCCGTAAAAAGGCAGGGCGCGTATTTCAGCCCCGCCACAGAAAGCGCGAAAGTCGATGGGGCGTTAGTCCCGGAGGCTTCGCAAAAGGAACTACGGCGTGAAGCTGATCATCGGTCTCGGCAATCCAGGAGTCGAGTATCAGTTCACGCCGCACAACGCCGGTTTTCTCGCCATCGACCGCATCGCTGAATACTGCAATGCAACGGTGACGAACCGCCGGGGAAGGGCGCTGACGGCGAAGGCGCGGCTGGCAGACACGGACGTCCTGCTGGCCAAGCCGGAGACGTACATGAACCTGAGCGGGCTTTCGGTGGCCGCCCTGGTGAGTGAGTTGGAGATCGCGGCACCGTCGCAGGACGTGATCGTGATCTACGACGAGTTGGATCTTCCGCTGGGCACGATTCGCATTCGCGAGCGCGGCTCAGCCAACGGGCACAACGGGGCCAGATCGGTCTCCGGCGCGCTCGGTACGGACGAGTGGTTGCGCGTCCGCGTTGGGGTCGGCAAAGAGCCGGCTTCAGATGGGCGTGAGATACGCTCCGGCGGCACGGATTACCTGCTTTCGCCGATGCGCAAGCAGGAGTTGGAGAAGCTGGACGAGGTCCTGGACCGCGTCCGGCTGGCTGTAGAAGCAATCCTCAGCAAAGGGCCTGGCCCGGCGATGAGCGAGTTCAACAGAAGCGACTAGGTGCTAGGAACTAGGTACTAGCGGTTAAGTCTTGGTTGTTTGAAGTTGCAGTAGTCCTGGTAACTAGTCCCTAGCAACTAGTCACTGGAAAATTTCCAAACCGTCCCCGGCAATCCACACGCCGGCGCGGTGCGAGGCAGAACCTCGCAGAAAGAAGCAGACCGAATGAATCGCAGCTACGAAATCATGTTTATTGTCCGGCCCGACCTGGAAGAGGCCGAGATCGACAAGCTCATCGAGGGTTTCACCTCGAACATTACCTCCGGCGGTGGCGAAGTAAAGCAGACCGAGAAGATGGGCCGGCGCCGCCTGGCCTACACCGTGCGCAAGTTCAATGACGGCTTCTACGTGCTGCTGGTTGTGGCCGCGCCGGGCTCGCTCATCGGCGAGATTGAGCGCCGCCTGCGCGTGACCGAGCAGGTGATCAAGTTCATCACCGTGCGTACGGACGAGGAGGAGAAGCGCCTGGCGAAGGTCAAGGCCCTCCGTGACTCCAAGGTCAAGCGCAGCGCACAGCCCATCCCGGCGCAGCCTGCGGCCGAACCTGCCGCGCCTGTAGCCGCACCCGCCGCACTTGCTGCCGAACCTGCTGCCGAACCTGCTGCCGAACCGGCTGCCGAACCGGCGGCTGAGGCCGCTCCCGCAGCCGTCTAGCGTTCTACGTTCACCGTTGTCCGTTCCACGTAGAACGAACAATGAACCACGTACAACGATCCCGGAACCCCTGTGCAGCTGATAGCGCACAACACTATTTTGAGAGGAAACAAAAATGGCTGACGAGACCAGCACACCGCAACCCACCGCCGCAGCGCCTGCCGCTGAAGGCGCTCCCGCTCCCCGCACCTTTACTCCGCGCACCGGCCCTGGCGGCCCGCGCGGCCCACGTCCCGCAGGCGGCCCTGGCGGCCCGGGCGGCGGTCCCGGAGGACGCAAGTTCTTCCGTCGCAAGAAGGTCTGCAAGTTCTGCACGGAGAAGATCGACGCCATCAGCTACCGCGATGTGCGTCTGCTGCAGGGCTTTGTCGCTGAGCGCGGCAAGATCGTTCCGCGCCGTCTGACGGGCGTCTGCACGCGCCACCAGCGCAAGGTTTCGCTCGCCATCAAGCAGTCGCGCAACATCGCTCTGCTTGCCTTCGCCGCGCGTTTCTAACTCTTTGTGCCGCAGGCCATGCGCCGCGCGGCCCACATATTTCGGAGAACACCATGGAAGTCATCCTGAAGGAAGATGTCCTCAAGCTGGGCCACCGCGGCGATGTTGTGAAGGTCGCCGACGGCTATGGCCGCAACTACCTGCTGCCGGGGAAGCTCGCCATTGAAGCCACCGCAGCCAACAAGTCCGTGATCGAGCAGATGAAGCACTCGGCCGTCCGCAAGCTGGCCAAAGAGAAGGTGGAGGCCGAAGAGCTGTCGAAGCAGCTCGATGCAGTCGAACTGGTCTTCGAACGCAAGGCGGGCGAGAGCGAGCATCTGTTCGGCTCGGTTACGTCGTCGGACATTGCCGGCCAACTGGCGGAGAAGGGCTACACTGTCGATCGCCGCAAGATCGCGCTGGACGAACCGCTGCGCTCCCTAGGCGAGTTCCACGTGCCCATCAAGCTGCACCGCGAGGTCACCAGCCATCTGAAGGTTACGGTGAAGGCAGAGCCGGGCGACGAGACCACAGAGTCAGCCGCATAGATCCATATTGTAAGGACCGCAAACGCATAAAGAGCGCATCGGCAGGGGACTGACCCCACCGGTGCGCTCTTCGTTTTTGCACAATCCACTGTGCAATTGAATTCACATATCCAGACGACTTGGGGGGCGAAGGTCGCATCCGAGGGGCTCCTCAATTCCAGTTGACGGGAAGCGGCATCGCAAGCGGCGTCACTATTGAGTCCGTCACATCCGGAACGTGGAGTTCGGCCCTGACGCCCGGGAGCACAAACTCAGGTGGTTGCATGAGTGGAGGCGCGTCTGCCGGCTTCTTCTGTAGCACCGGGTCCGCTGCAACCGGGGGAACCATCACCTTTTCGTTCGACGTGAGCACACCCATGGGCGGCACGTTGAGCACAGCTTCGGACATCAAGGCTGTGATTTACACTTCAGACGGTAAATTGGCCGATCAGACGTCGCAAGGCATCACGATTGACCGTGTTACCCCTCCGCAGACGCCTGAGCCTTCCTCGCTGATGTTGCTGGGCACGGGCATCGTGGGCGCGGCTGGTCTGATGCGTCGGCGCATGGGTTCGGTCAACCGCTAAGCCGTCCAAAGTTCATCCAGGGCGCAACTCTTACGAGCTGCGCCCTTTTACTGCGTATTGCCGGGGACGGCAACACCTTGTCCCCCGTTGCGCAGTATTTTGCACGTTTGGCCATCGCCGCCACCATAGTCGGCCCTCCGTAATCATAGATAAACCATATATTTTCAGCCATTTACTTTGCCACTACCTAACCGTTTGAAATGGTGATAAGAATGCTTATAAGGTAGGCAACGCATACTGTGATTGCTGCTTACGAGTCTGGCCCTTGGTTCAGTTGAAAGGCGACTCCGCACTAAATTGTTGTTTTTGAAAACTTATGTATTCATTGAGGACTTCCAGGATGACCCGCTTCTCCAAGTTTCTTGTCATGATCTCGGTCGCTCTGCTTGCTGTTGTCGGGACTGCTGCGCACGCCGATCCGATCGGCTCGACAGACACGTTCACCGAAATACCCTATATCCAGGCGAACAATGGGGAGTGCTGCTTCACTGTCACGCTCACCCAGATCAGCGCGACTCAGATTGGTGTCGATGTGAGCCTTTCGAAACTGGCTCCAGCAGATCCCACCCCGCTTTGGGCGTCGACTGGCGGCCCGCACGTCGGGTTCGGATTCAATTTGGACAAGGCCGTAACGCTGACCAACATCAATTCCCCTTGGACCCTTGGTGGCGTGAACAACAATGTGCACCTTGACACGACGCCGACGCTCGGCATCTACAACGACCAGATCGACAATGGCTGGGAGAACGGCACCAACGGCCACTATGGCGGAGATCTGACCTTCAACGTCTCCGTATCCAGCGGCACCCTTAATTTCTCGGATTTTGCGTCTTCGGACGGCTTCTACTTCGAGGCGGACATTCTGGGCAACAACAACACTGGCGAGGGCTTTATCCTCGGTGGCGGCACAATCCACCACCCGCCCGTAACTCCTGAGCCTTCCTCGCTGATGCTGCTGGGTACGGGCATTCTGGGCGCCGGCATGCTAGTCCGCCGCCGGATGCACGCATCCGCCAACGCATAAAATTCAGAGCAATCCAGGCTCTACACAAAGTTCCACCGCGATCTCGGTCCGACGCAGTTTACGTGGCTTCCTCCATCGAGGCAGCCACGTAAACATTTAAGCGCCACTCGGCCGCCGTTGCCCTAGACTAAGCGCGCGCGTCGCCACCTGACCATCCCCCCATATAAAAGCGATGTGGTGCGGCTTGCACCCCGCCGCATTCGCAAGCTGCGCCGATCTCTCCGCTGTGCAGGTGGTGCGAGGCTGGCCCCGGTTATCAGTCGGGCGCTGTTCGGTGCTCATGTTGCAAGGTGCGAGTTTGCGACATGGCTGCCGCTTACTCGTACTTCAGCGTCTCCACAGGATCGAGGCGCGCGGCACGGTTCGCCGGCACGGTGCCGAAGATCACACCTACCAGTACGGATGTTCCCAGCGCGATGGGCGCTGCCTGCCAGCCGATGGGGACCTTGAACGGGGTTAGAAAGCCGATGGTCAGAGGCACGCTGAGACCCAGCAATGTGCCGAGAATGCCGCCCGAGAGCGACAGGAACACCGCCTCCGTCAGGAACTGTAGCCGGATCTCGCGCCGCGTGGCCCCCAGCGCCTTGCGAATGCCGATCTCGCGAATGCGCGAGGTAACATTTGCCAGCATGGAGTTCATAATGCCCACGCCGCTGACGATGAGCGTGATGAAAGCCGCCAGCACCAGCACCCAGGTCAGGTCGTCGGCGATTTTGTCCATCGTGTCCAGGATGCCTGTGAGGGTCTGGGCGTGGTAGACGCTGCCGGGGCGATGGCGTCCCGTGATCAACGTAGTAATCGCGTCCGCTGCCGGCTGCACCATGCTGGAGTCGCGCACACGGAAGAAGATCTCCTTCAGGTCTTCCTTGCCGGTGAAGTAGCGCGCCACTTCATAAGGGATCAGCATGGTGTCGTCGCTGATTTCCGAGGCACCGTAGGTGGGAATGCTCTCTTTGAATACGCCGACGATGCGCAGTTGAATGCTCTTGATCGTGATGTCCTGGTCGACCGCGGCCTGTGCACTCCCGTATAGCTTGATCGCCAGAGGTTCATTCAGCAAGGCGATTTTGGCGTGCGCGCCGGCGTCCTGGTCATCGAAGAAGCGGCCTGCGACCGTCACCAGTCCGCGCACGTCCTTGTACTGCGGAGAGACGCCCAGCAGCATCGCGTCCTTGGTGGTGCCGTCGCCCATGCTGATGCGCTCATGGTCCTCAAGCATTGGGGAGCGGGCGACAATGCCGGGCACGTTGTCCATGACTGCCTGCATATCGTCGAACGTCATGTTGTCCGGCTGCGCTGTATTGTCCGGGCCGATGACGCTGCCGCCCGAGTACTGCATCTCGATCTTGTTCGGCCCCAGGCTGCTGATCTCTCCCAGCGCATACTGCTTGCCCGTCTGGCCAACTACCACCGTCAGGATGATCGATGCCGAGCCGATCACCATGCCCAGCATAGTAAGAAGGAAGCGCGCCTTGCCGGCCCTGAAGCTGTCTAGCGCAAGCGAGACCACTTCGCCGAAGACCATGGTCTTATGTGCGCTGTCCAGTGTCGAGGCGAAGCTGCTGGTCCGCTTCTGGGTCTCCGGATTGGGTGGGCTCGTCGTTGCCATCAATTCTTCGCCACGATTAATTCTCTATTAGACTCTTTTCCTGCGCCTGGCGGTTCGGCAAGTTGTGCGCTGGAGCCAGCCGGTCCTTGCCCGGATCGTCTACACCGGCTCCCACATTCCGGACCTCTCCGACCGGAAGATCGCATCCATCACCGCCATATTCTTCACAGCAGCCTCCAGCGGCACCGGCACTTCAGCATTCTCCAGAATCGCACGCGAGAAGGCGTCACCTTCCAACCCATACTGGTCGCATACAGGGAAGGTCTCCGTCGTCATGCCTCCGCCGTACAGGTCCACACCGGTATCGATATTCAGCCGGGCAGCGAGCTCCGGCGCCGCATTCACAGGGACCTCCAGCTCAATCCGCCCTGTTGTCCCCAGAAACTCCAGCCGCTGATACGGCACCAACTGCGTGCTGCAGGTAAACACCGCCTGATTGGTCGCCCCGTTGCTTCCGCCGAACTCCATCATCGCCGAGGCCAGCCTGTCAGTCTTCGTCACCGGGTCGCGGTCGACAGATGCGACCACGCGGAGCGGCTCCCGTTCAAACGCATATCGTCCGGCGAGCACCATGTAGCAGCCAATGTCCAATAGTCCGCCGCCGCCGATCTCCGCGATGTTGCGGACGTTCGCGGGGTCCACGTTGTAGTAGCTGAAGCATCCCTGCACCACGCGCAGCTCGCCGATGGCACCCGCGCGCAGCAGCTCGCGCAGCCGCACCCATTGCGGATGGCAGAGCACCATAAACGCTTCACTGATCTTCACGCCGGTCCGCTCGCGCACGGCGATCAGCGTCTCAGCTTCCGCGGCCGTCAGGCCGATGGGCTTCTCGCACAAGACATGCTTGCCCGCCTCAGCGGCCTTCGTCGTCCATGGCACATGCAGGTGGTTGGGCAGCGGATTGTAGATAGCGTCGATCTCCGGGTCGGCCAGCAGGTCCTCGTAGGAGCCATAGGCCTTCGGGATGCCCTGCGCCGTTGCCGCATCCTGCGCCTTGCGTAAATCGCGTGAGGCGATCGCCGCGATCTCGCAGAGCGCGCTCTTCCGCATCCCGGGGATGACCTTCGTTACCGCAATGTTGGCCGTTCCCAGGACGCCCCAGCGAATCTTCTTTGCCATAGCAGGATCATAGCGAAGACGAGGCGTCCGCTGCGTCAAGCACCAGTCCCAGGCACCAGTCCCAGGCACCCAGTCCCCGGCGCTTTGCGTTCCCGTTTCTTCCCGATGCGGTAGGCCAAATCTGCATCCAACGAGAGATCGGGCCCCCGCAAAGAGTTAACTGCACGGTGACGAAAATGACGAACGTTTCAGGACTGCGGCGCGTGCCGTATCGGGCTCTCCATATATCCGCTGTGATCGCGCTATGCGCCGCAATGCACTCCGCGACCGCGCAGGATGCAGCGAAACCTCAGGATTCAGCGAAACAGCAGGACGCAACCAAGCCGCAGGACACCGGCGCCAAGGCCCCACAGGCAAAGCCGCAGGAAGCTCCCGCCAATCCGGACTCCGCCATCGCCGGCGAACGCGCTTCTACGGTTGAAGACCTGACCGCCGGGAAGCTGCCAGCCAGCTCGACTCGCGGCCAGCGCGTAGACAGCGCCTGGGCGATGGTGACGGAAGCGGCGGCCGACTCCAAGCGCCCGCAGACGCGCGTCCAGGCGCTTGCCGCCCTCGGCATGTTGCGCACACCCCACTCTGCCAGGCTCATCGCAGAGGCCATGCGCGACTCCGATCTGGACGTGCGTACGGCCGCCGCGCTCGCCGCCGGGCAGTCCGGCGACCGCAGCCTCACCACGCCGCTGCGCAGCCTGCTCGATGACTCCGAGCCGCAGGTCGTCTTCACGGCCGCTCTTACGCTGTGGAAGATGAACGACCGCTCCGGCGAA
>DATCBR010000341.1:0-3802 GCA_036511765.1 Acidobacteriaceae bacterium
TAAACCACGGATGGGCACGGATTGGAGAAAAACAGAAGCAGGTCCTTCGACTGCGGCGCGTGCTGGCGCACACGCCTTCGCTCAGGATGACGAGCTTATTTCAGGAAGCTGAGATTGGGGAGCGGAGGGAGGAGCGAGGCTTCGGCGGCGAGGGCGCGGAGGTGATGGATGGCGGCGATGCAGCTGTCGTCGAGGGTGTAGTGGATGTTGCGGGTGAGATAGTGGCGGATGGTTGCGGGCGGGAGCGCGATGCGCGGAGACCATTCGGCGACGAGGGCGTCCAGATTTGCGAGGCCGTGGTCGCGGGAGCAGGTGAGGTCGGCGATGAGGGCTGTTGCTGAGGGAGGCGAGGACGGCTGCGAGGATGCTGCGAGAGATTCGGCGCGGACGGCCCAGACGGCGGCGACCCAGGGCAGGCCGGTGCGCGCGTGCCACTGGTGGGCGAGGTCGAGGAAGAGGCAGGGGCCGGCGGCGGCTTCGATGCGGGCGCGATCTTCGAGCGCGAGCAGCGCGGGATCTCCGATGAGGAGAGCTGCGTCGGCCTGGGCGAGCATGGCGATGGGATCGGCGGGGGCGGGGAGGAATTCGGGATCTTGGCCCACGAATTTGCGGAAGAGGAGCTGCGCGTAGACCAGCGAGCTGCGTGAGGCGGTGTCGGCGGCGACGCTGCGGACGCGGCGCAGGGTGGAGTCGACGAAGGAAAGGTTGGTGTCGTCGGGGATGCTTATAGTTTCATCCCCACTCATCGCGCGATTGACATCGCGCGATGAATGGGCCACCCGGGCTCGGTTGCGAAGTTTGACGATGAGCTGGATGGAGCGGACGCGGTCGAGCGAGGCGATGGCGCAGCCGGGGACGATGGCGAGTTCGGGCGTAAGCGAGGCGATGGGGATGAGGCCGAGGTCGGCGCGGCCGGTGAGCAGCTCGTCGGCGCAGAGCGCGGGTGTGGTGGAGTGGAGTTCGTAGCGCTCGGCGAGCGCGGCGGCGCGGGGCGGGTGGTCGAAGTCCCACATGAGAGGCGCGGGGTTAAGGAAGCGGATGGCGGCGACGCGGAGGCGGGTTGAGGAGTGCGGGGCCAAGACTCTAGTTTAGGAGATGCGAGGCAAACGATTTGGGAACCAGAAGGGAAAAGCAGATTCCTACGCATTCGACGCGAGGCGTCGAACGCTGCGGAATGACAATACAAATGCGGGGGTCCCTCGACTGCGGCGCGTGCTGACGCCCACGCCTTCGCTCGGGATGACGGCCTCATCAATAGGATGAGATTGTTTGTTGCACGGAGATTGAGGATGCAGCAGAAGATTGTGGGCTTTGAGCGCGATGAGGAGGGCCACTGGGTGGCGCGGCTGGAGTGCGGGCATGGGCAGCATGCGCGGCACGATCCTCCTTGGACGCTGCGCGAGTGGGTGACGACGGAGGAGGGTCGCGCTGAGCGAATAGGAATGATGCTGGACTGCAAGCGGTGCGATGAGGAGGATGATCCCACCGAGGCGCGATAAGGCTGCGCATTGCCGAGGCGCAGATGCAACAGCAGGTCCTTCGACTTCGCTGCTCGCTTTGCGAGCAGCTGCGCTCAGGATGACAGGTTTTATCTATTGCCGTGAATGAAGTGATTGCGTGTGTAGGTGTGCGGGTAGAATGGGGTCGCGGAAATCGTTTTGACAATGAAACCTATCAGCGCGTGTGTGGCGGCGGCGGTTTGCCCGATGATGCCTGCCGCGTTGTGGGCGCAGACGTTCCATATCGATGGCGTGCCGCGGACGTTTGTCTTCGACCGCGAGGGCAGATTGGCGGCGCAGTCGCTGGACATGTGTACGCAGCGGCAGTTCTTCAATATGCTGGGACGGGCGGGGTTGCAGCAGGAGCAGTAGGGATAGAGGTTTTACAGAGGAGCGAGTATGACGGGGTTGCGCAGCGAGTGGATGATCGTGCTGATGTTTGCGCTGCCGTTGGTTGCGCACGGGCAGGCGAATCCAAAGAACATAGCGAGCAGGATTGAGACGCTGCGGGAGCAGCCGGACGACAAGCGGCCTGCGGTGACACTGCAGCTGGCGACGGACATCCGCACGCTGCCGCCGGGGATGGAGAAGCTGAAGCTGGCGGATTCATTGAGCCATCTGGCGACGGAGGGCGACCCGGGGCAGGGGACGATCCAGGCCGTGGCAGATGCCCTGGTGCAGGCGTTGAAGGAGACACCGCAGCCCCTGGACAAGCTGGGTAAGCCGGCCGAGCCTTATGTTGAGGTGGCGAAGTACGTGCGCTACGAGTTTGTCACGGAGAGCCTTGACGACCCGCAGTACACGCAGGCGATGCAGATGCTGGTCGACAACGATGTAGATGCGGCGAAAGCCGATTTCACGCTGAAGGACATCAAGGGCAAGGCTGTGACGCTCTCGGAGTTGAAGGGCAAGATCGTGCTGGTGAGTTTCTGGGCGACGTGGTGTCCGCCGTGCCGCAAGGAGATGGGCGACCTGAATGCGATCTACATGCACTACCAGTCGCAGGGACTGGTGATCCTGTCGGTGACGAATGAAGACCCAATGACCGTCGTGAAGTGGAGCCAGCAGTTTGGCGAGTATCATCCTCCGGTGCTGTTGGATGAAGGCGGCAAGGTTGCCAAGCAGTATCACGTTGATGGCATCCCGACAACATTTGTCTACAACCGCGATGGCGTGCTGGTGGCGAAGGCGATCGACATGCGGACGCAACGGCAGTTTTTTGCGCTGCTGATGGCCGCAGGGTTGAAGCCGGAGATGCGGCAGTAACTCCGATGTGGAACTGAGATTACGGCGACGCAGAGCAGGATGCGCTGAATGACGAACGAGACAGCAAGCGAAACGACAATAAGCGAAGCAACGAGGCTGGGGTGGCTGGCGCTGGCGCTGACTCCGGAGATGGGGCCGCGGCGCGTGGCGCGGGCGGTCGCGCAGTTGGACGACGCGGCGCGGGTGTTTGAGGCGAGCCTGACGGAGTTGGAAGGCGTGGGGCTGCCGGCGAAGGCTGCGCAGTTTGTTGCCGATGGGCGCGCGCTAAAGGCGGCGGAAGAAGAGAGCAAACGCATAACCCAGGCGGGCGGGTTTTTTCTGACGCGCGTGGACGAGGAGTATCCCGAGCGGCTGGGGGAGATCTACGATCCTCCGGCGGTGCTGTGGATACGCGGCGATGCGGCGGTACTGAAGCGGCCGGGGATTGCGGTGGTGGGCACGCGGCAGCCGACACCGTATGGCACGGGCATGGCGGAGATGCTGTCGCGCGATCTCGCGGGGCGCGGGATGGCGATCCTGAGCGGCATGGCGCGCGGGGTGGATACGGCGGCGCATAAGGGCGCTCTGGATGCAAATGGAAAGACGGTGGCGGTGTGGGGGACGGGCATCGATGTGGTGTATCCGAAGGAGAACAAAAAGCTGGCGGAGCGGATTGTGGAACAGGGCGGCGCGATTGTGAGCGAGTATGCGATGGGGACGTTTCCGGCGCCGCAGAATTTTCCGATTCGCAACAGGATCTTGAGTGGGATGAGTGTGGGCGTGCTGGTGGTAGAGGCGGGCGAGTACTCCGGCACGCGGATTACGGCGCGCTGCGCGATGGAGCAGAACCGCGATGTATACGCGGTGCCGGGGAATGTGACCAACAAGGGCGCGTGGGGGCCGAATACGCTGATCAAACAGGGCGCGAAGCTGACGGCGACGTGGGAGGACGTGTGGGAGGAGCTGCCGTCGCAGATCAGGCTGCAACTGGAAGAAATAACAGGGGTTGTGGAACGGGGTGAATCGAAAGGGAGCGGGGCGGCATCTCTATTTGGCGA
>DATCBR010000342.1:0-3243 GCA_036511765.1 Acidobacteriaceae bacterium
GCCACAGCCAACTGCGCTCGACTATGAATCACAAGTCGGGCATTCTGGTGATAGTCCATTCGGTCCCTCCGGGAACACTGATTCGTCGCAGAACCAGCTTCGCGCAGTCAGACCGAATGGACAACCTCTTGAGACTTCACACCTAGAGCTACATGCCCTTTTTAGGAGTGAACGTGAATCTCGAAGATATTCTCGTGGAAATCGACGCCGAAATCGCGTCTAACCCGCGCACGGCAGCTTTTGACGAAAATCCCAACGAAACGTGGTCCAGGCCGGCCCAGACTCGGCGAGGCCGCAACCGCGGCGCCCACACAGCGCAAGCGACGACGGATGAGCGCCGAAGGGCGAGCACGCATAACTGCTGCCCAAAAGGCTCGTTGGGCAAACGCCAAGAAAGCCGCCGCCAAAGGATCGTAGCGAGCAGAACCCGGTGCCCTTGGAGGATGCCTTTATCAAGCGAGCGTGGCTGCAACACTACGATCCGGAGGGCTACCTGCCGGAGTTCACAGTGACGTTTCACTGCTGGGACATGGCCAACAAGAGTGATGAGTTCAATGACTACAGCGTCTGCACGTTTTAGTAACAAACGGTCTAAATGGTTAATTGTAAAAGTTATGGCGGAGAGTGGGGGATTCGAACCCCCGATAGAACTTTTGGTCCTATAACGGTTTAGCAAACCGCCGCCTTCAGCCTCTCGGCCAACTCTCCGTACGTCCCCGCAGCTTCACAGTTCGAAGCGCCGGGACAACCAATCGATTATATCGTGAGCGGACAGGCGCGCCTCGCCCTGCTTGCCTTTTCATTTACAGTCACCTCTGCGGTCTCTGATTCCATCGTTTCCATTCATGCGCAAGTCATCCGGCAAGATGCGTCTGCTTCCGCTCGTCGCGGCGACCTACTTCATGGTCGCAGGAGGTCCTTATGGTCTGGAAGACATCATTGGCGGAGC
The DNA here is from genome assembly GCA_036511765.1 of Acidobacteriaceae bacterium. Taxonomy (GTDB): domain Bacteria; phylum Acidobacteriota; class Terriglobia; order Terriglobales; family Acidobacteriaceae; genus Edaphobacter. Next base: position 950 of record DATCBR010000342.1, read on the forward strand.
TGGTTATGCGCGCGCGCTGCTGCTGCTGCTGGTCGTGCCGTTCTTCTGGAGCCTGCCTACTGCGCTGATGGTGGGTGAACTTGCCTCGGCCATTCCAGAGGAGGGCGGCTTTTACGTCTGGGTGCGGCGAGCGCTGGGCAGCTTCTGGGGATTCCAAGAGGCATGGCTGTCGCTCACGGCGAGCATCTTCGACATGGCGATCTATCCGACGACCTTCACGCTCTACCTGGGACGTGTGTTTCCGGAGCTGACAGCGGGACATCGCGGCCTGGCGCTGAAGGTGGCGATTGTCCTGATCGCGACGCTGTGGAACCTGCGCGGCGCGACTGCGGTGGGCAAAGGCTCAGTGCGGCTGATGGCGGTTTCGCTGTCTCCTTTTGTGCTGCTGATCCTGATTGCGCTGTGGAAGATTCTGCACAATGGCGCGCATTTCGAGAGCATGGGCTTTTCCCCCACGCGCGATCTCGGCACAGCGCTGAGCGTGACGCTGTGGAACTACATGGGCTGGGACAATGCGAGCACCATCGCGCAGGAGGTAGAAGATCCGCAGCGCAACTATCCGCGCGCGATGCTGGTCTCCGCGCTGGTGGTGATGCTGGTGTACATGCTGCCGCTGCTTGCGGTGTGGGCGTTTGGCATTCCATCGGCGCGCTTTTCCACGGGCGCATGGGCGGATGCTGCGGGTTTGATTGCAGGATCGTGGCTCGCGTTTGCGGTGGTGATTGCAGGCTCGCTCGACGGGCTGGGAACCTTCAGCGCGCTGACGCTGACTCTTACTCGGCTGCCTTACGCTTTGGCCGAGGATGGTTTGCTTCCTGCGGCGCTGCGGCGCGTGACATCGCGCGGCGTTCCGTGGGTGAGCGTGGTGCTGTGCGCGATCTGCTGGGCGCTGGCGCTGAACCTGACATTTGAGCGATTGATCTCGATCGATCTGGTCCTCTACGGTGCGTCGCTGTTGCTGGAGTTCATCGCGCTGGCGGTGCTGCGTGTGCGTGAGCCTGACCTGCCCCGGCCGTTCCGCGTGCCGGGCGGCTTGGCGGCGGCGATCGGGTGTGGAGTCGGGCCGGCGGCACTGATCGGGTTTGCGCTGTATGCGGCGCGCGATGAGCGCGTGGGGCCGATGCCGGCGCTGCTGTTTGCGTCGATCGTTGCCGCAGCTGGTCCGCTGGTCTGGTTGGTGAGTCGAGGGCTTTCGCGAGTTCGTGGAGATGGCGACTAAAGTCTGGTATCCCCCCACCCCCCTGATACCGATTTAGTGGGTCAAGTGCTGCGGTTTCAGGCGTTTCGCGAAGGTGCGCCGCTCCAAATTCCTCCAAGGAAAGGGGTTGTCTCCTAAATTCCTCCATCGATTGGAGTTAGCCAGAGCCGAATGGTGCCTCCTTCCAGGGTCCAAACCGGCGCGGCGGATAAAAGTACAGGATCTTGAATGCTGCCGGGCTTTTCCAGTCCCTACTTCTATTGTAGCTGGCGGGGCGTCGGAGTTTTGGCGTGTAAGTGGCGCGGAATGAGTAGGTTGAGAGAAAGAAGTTGACAGGTTTTAGACGACGGCGGCGCGAGCGCGGTTGAGGTCGAGGAGGCGGGAGAGGATTTCGTCGCGGGAGAGGTCAGCGGGCCAGCCGTAGGCGGCGAAGACGGCTGCGTCGAGGGTGCGGTGGGCGTTATCGAGCCAGGTCATCTCCCCGGCGGCGCGCCGGTTGTAGAGCTTGGTGAGGGTGCGTTGCTTGAGCTCGTCCTCGTCCGCGCCGGGAGGATTGAGCCACTCGTCGCGCTGGCGGACGAGTTCGCTGGCGGCGGTGGCGATGGCCTGGACGAGCGGGCCGGATTGGTCTTCCTTGCCGGGCGGCCAAGGGAAGGGGAAGGTGTCGAAGCAAGATTCGGGTGTGTACCGGAATCCGCTCTCCACGTCGCGGACCTGTGTGCCTTGCGCCCGCGCCCAAATCTCGTGCGCCCGAGAGCTTAGAATCCCGAGCATATATTCATCATCTCGGGCTACAACGGCGAGTGCGGAATCCGGCACTGTTGCCGAATCTAGCCATACGAAGAATCTGAATTTCGAATGCCGCGGCGTTGCTAAATAGCGTGCCTTAGCAGCCAGCGCATCGCGAAAGGCAGGACGTGTGCGTTGATGTAGCCACCATCGGTCTTCTACCCCATCTTTCCAAAACTTCTCTCGCTTTGGCAGGACTTTTTTCTTAACGTACTCGAAGGGTAGTTCAAAGAGAGACGCATCGTTCTTTGACATGTTCACGCCGAAGTCGATCACCGACATGCAACGTGGTCGTCCCGTGATATCG
>DATCBR010000343.1:0-4386 GCA_036511765.1 Acidobacteriaceae bacterium
CGCCCCGGCAAGCAGCGCCGGGATAAGGATCGCGTGGTCGGTGACCCACGCATACGGGCTGACCAGGAGGGAGACCAGCATCAGCAGCGCGCCATCTTCCATCCAGTCCCATCGGTCGCGCCGGCTGCGGAAGAAGTAGACCGCCCAGCAGCAGCCGATCATCGCCGGCACGTACTGGAGCCAAACCGCCGTGGGATGAAGGGCACGTCGCAGGCCATAGCCAAGGCTGGGAACGAACTCCGCCTGAAGATTCGGTGTGTGCATCATGTGGATGTACTGCGCCCACACCGCAGGATCCAGCCACGTTGCAAGGGCCGAGCTAGCCGCCAGCGCCAGCGCCGCGCCTGCAAGCACGCCGTATTTACGCCTCTGTGCGATCCACAGCAACACCACTACACCGAATGGAAGAAAGAGGTGCGGTTTCAGCGCGCAAAGCCACAGCGCCATCCCCGCCAAAAAACTGTGCTGGCGGTGCAGCCGGAGAAAGAGCACCAGGCCAAGCAGTGCGAACAGTGCGCTCTGTCCGCCCATGATGCAGATCAGTGCCGGTCCGAAGCAATAGCCCAGCAGGTGTACTTGATTCGCGGGACGCCCGCGCATCACCCATATCAGGTATACCGACAGGCCCAGGGATGCCAGCAGCAGCAGCGACCACAGCAGTGACGCCCCTCTCGGCTGGAATGCGGCAAGCGGAAGCACCAGCGCCAGTGCGGACGGTGGGTTCCGCATAATCAAAGACTGTGCTAAGGCAGGAAATCCAGCGGTACGCTCCAGCCGCAGGATGGAAGCTGCGTCATACGGGTCGGCATGGGCTACCACCTGCCGCCCGGCCGCCCAGAACGAGATCACATCGCGACCGCCGGGATGGTTGCCCGTGATCAGCAGCACGATGATGCCCAGCAGCAGCAGCGATGTCCCCACCACGCAGATCGCCACGACACCAAACTCGATGACTTTTCGCAACTGGGGCGGCATGGCCGTGGTCTCTTCAGGCATTGGCGTATGCCCATGGTAAAGCGAAGCGTCTGGCGTGACTGCAAGGTGTACACGCGTCGCCACCCTTACCGCTCTTGCGCAGCAGCGCGCCGCGGAGACGGTATGCTGAAGCTGAACCCGCCGGCTGGAGTCACATGGAACCCGTCACACATTTTCTTACCGGAGCCTGTCTGGCCCGCGCCGGCTTCAATCGCAAGGCGGCCTACGCCACGCTGGCGATGACGCTCGCGGCGGAAGCCCCCGATCTCGATGTGGTGTGGGGCGCAGGCGGCCCGGTGGTAGCATTCCAGCATCATCGCGGCATCACCCACACCTTTCTGGGACTGCCGTTTGAGGCGGCGATTGTCGTGGGCGTCGTTTGGGGAATCCATCGCTGGCGGCTGCGACGGTATCAAGAGGCCGCGCACAAGGCAGAGAAGACGCCGCGGCCCCAAGCAACCTCGCAGTCATTTTCCACCGACGAGCCGCTCGTCCGTCCGCTCACAGTCGCCCCCGTCCGCTGGGGCTGGCTCTATCTCTTTTCCCTGATCGCGCTCGCAAGCCACCTCCTCCTCGACTGGACCAACAACTACGGCCTGCGCCCGTTGTATCCATTCGATTCCAGCTGGTACGCGGGTTCCTTCGTCTTCATCTTTGAACCCGTGATGTTTGCGGCTCTGCTGCTCGGCCTCTGCGCTCCCGCGCTGTTCGGTCTCATCGCCGGTGAGGTCGGCGTGCGCAAGCCATTGTTCCGTGGACGTGGCTGGGCCATCACCGCGCTGGCCATGATCGTGCTGCTCTGGGGATGGCGCTGGTTCGAGCATGATGCGGCAATAGATGCCGCGTCCAACGCGAACTATGGTCCACGAGCAACGAGCGTCGTCCGGCCCGAGGCAAACCCCGCCGACGGAAGTTCACCACCCCCAACCACCTCCCGCGCCATCCCTGCTGAGCTCCTCCGCATCACTGCCGATCCCTATCCCGCGAACCCATTCCTCTGGCAAACCGTGGTCGAGACGCCCTCCTACTACCAGGTCGCCACGGTCGATCTGCTGAAGGGAACGGTGGAGACCAATCCCGCCCGCGACCTCTTCTACAAACCGCGGTGGACTGCCGCGGTCCGCGCCGCCCGCAGGAGCTGGCTCGGCCATGTATATCTGGATTGGTCCAGTTGGCCGGTGGTAGCCGATACCGGTCCCACTGCTGCAATGGATGAAGACCCGCGCCTGCCCCCCTGGCATGCCGTCACCTTCCGCGACCTGCGCTTCCAGTACGATTCAGGCTGGCTGATGCGCGGCGGCTCCGCGCCCCCGCTCTCCGCGACCGCATACGTGGATGCGACCGGACAGGTTGCCCGCATGCAGATGGGCGATACAGTCCAGCGCTGAGCCAAAGTCGAAAGAATAAATCGCAGCCGGTCCAGGAAACTCGACGGGATCAACGTTCCGTCGATTTGGCTTGGCCAAACCAAATTCCACCCCGCCCATGGTCCTTCCTCTCGCAGGTCAGGCATCGCGAGCGGCGCCGTTGCACTCTCAGAATCATGCGGCTAAGGCCGCAACGGAGGAGATGCAGCAATGACGGATCATCGGGTAGCAAAGGGCGAGGCCAATGAAGATCAGGTGACAGCGGCAATTGAGAAACAGACCGCTCAAATTCCATCGAGTTTCTTTCTTGCCTTGGCGGCAAGTGCTGTCGGCGCGTCGATGGGACTGAAGCTCGCAAAGCGTGAGCACGCGGCCCTGTTTGTCGGCCAGTGGGTGGCTCCATTTCTGTTGCTCGGAATCTATAACAAGCTGGTGAAGCAGCTTGGGTCCGACGCAACAGCTGCGGAACAAGGCTCTGACAGGACCTTTGCAAACGCTGCCTGAAGCGCCTACGCGTCATGCTCAGAGCTGGAGCCATGTCTCCCACTCGGTCAGCGCACGCTCGCACTGAATCCGATGACGCTCTTTCTTGTCACGAATCTTCTTGCGCAGCTCGTCTTCCAGCGACGGCAGCAAATCGAAAGTAATATTCGCCGGCTGGAAGCGCTTCGACTCCGCATGAGTAATGTAATGGACGAGAGAGCCGTTAGCCGTGATGCGCGGCGCTGGCGTTGGCTGCGTACCGCGCGCGAGCGCCGCCGCATATCGTCCGGCCAGCAAGCCTGAAGCAATCGATTCCGTATAGCCCTCCACCCCCGAGAGCTGTCCCGCGATCAAGATTGACGGTTGCGTCCTTAGCTGAAGCGTCTCCGTCAATAGCATCGGCGCATTGATGTAAGTATTGCGGTGGATCTGGCCATAGCGCAGAAACGTCGCATTCTCAAGTCCTGGAATCAAGCGCAGAATCCGGGCCTGCTCGCCAAACTTCAGGTGGTTCTGGAAGCCCACGAGGTTGTAGCTGTCGGCACGCAAATTCTCCTGCCGCAGTTGGACCACCGCGTAAGGCCAGCGCCCCGTCTTCGGGTCGGTCAGACCCACAGGTTTCATCGGGCCATAGCGCAGCGTGTCGCGGCCGCGGCGCGCCGTCTCCTCAATCGGCAGGCAGCCCTCAAAATACTTCGGCGGGGCAGCATCGGCGATCCGCCCGTCTGCCGCTCCCGGAATCTGCTCCCACTCCTTGGCGGGCACCGTCTCTCCAGCGGCCAGCGCATCGTAGAAGCGGTCGTACTCCTCCTTCGTCATCGGGCAGTTGATGTAGTCCGCCGAGCCTTTGTCGTATCGCGCGGCCATATACACGCGCGACATGTCGATCGTGCTCGCATCCACAATCGGTGAGATCGAATCATAGAACGCCAGATGTTCAGAGCCTGTCAGCCGCTGCAACTCCTGCGCGAGCGCGCGCGATGTCAGCGGCCCGGTGGCCAGAATGGTCAGCGCATCGTCATCCGCGTCCAGCGTAGTCACCTCTTCGCGGATGACCGTGATCCGTCCCGGCCCGACTCCTGCCAGGGCCTCTATCCGCCCGGCAACCCGGCGCGAGAACTCTACCCGATCGACCGCCAGCGCATGGCCCGCCGGCACAGCCGAGGCATCCGCCTCCGCCAGAAGCACGCAGCCGGCCCGCCGCATCTCTTGCTTCAGCAGCCACGGCGCGGTATTCTCGCTCTCGCTCTTCAGCGAGTTCGAGCAGACCAGCTCCGCAAAGTCCGCAGTCTGGTGCGCCTCGGTCGAACGCTGCGGTCGCATCTCATACAGCGCAACCTCGCAGCCAAGCCCGGCAGCCTGCAGAGCCGCCTCCGGCCCTGCAAGCCCGCCGCCAATCACACGGATCTTCTTCACCTTCCCAGAATACGGGAGCCGCTTAAATCTTCTTCATCGGCTTCATTGCCGCAACGGCTCGAAACCGAAGAGAACATACTGCCAGATCGCAGCCGCATTTTCCAGTGAATATCCGATCGCACCGCAAATATGCATTGCGCCCCTT
>DATCBR010000344.1:0-6312 GCA_036511765.1 Acidobacteriaceae bacterium
GTGCCCTCCTCCTCGTTCAGCATCTGGTCCAGCAGGCCAAGCTTCTGGTCCTGCATCACGGTGTAAACGCGCAGCTCCACCTGCTCGGAGGGCTTCGACGTCTGGCCGATCTCGATGCGCACCGGCTGGTTCACGTAGTCGCGCACGATCTCGCTGATGTTCGCGTCCAGCGTGGCGGAATAGCACATCGTCTGCCGCCGCCGAGGCAGCGCGCCGACGATGCGCCGGATCGCGGGCAGAAATCCCATGTCCAGCATGCGGTCCACTTCGTCGAGCACCAGCATCTCAACCTGGCCCAGCGAGACCTCGCGCCGGCGCAGATAGTCTTCCAACCGCCCAGGCGTCGCGACGACAAGCCGCGGCCCGCGCGAGAGTTGGTCCAGCTGCGTGTTCTCCGACAGTCCGCCGCAGACCAGCACTGCATCGTTCTTCGCGTTCGGGATCAGCTTGCCGTAGGCCTCGATCACCTGCATCGCCAGCTCGCGCGTCGGCAGCAGGATCAGCGAGCGGATCGGCTTGCGCTGGCCCTTCTCGAGCCGCAACGGGTTGCGGTCCATGTGCTCGATCATCGGAATCAAAAAGCTGAGCGTCTTGCCCGTGCCGGTCGACGCGGTCGCGAGGATGTCGCGGCCCTCGAGCGCGGGCGGGATCGCCTTCGCCTGCACCGGAGTGGGCGTGCGGAAGTTCGCCGCGCGCAGCCGGTCCTTCAGCGTGGAGGAGATGTCAAAGTTGTCGAAGTAAACGTCTTTGAGGAATGGCAGATGCGTGACCGGATCGATCTCGATCTCCGCGGAGCTAACCACTTGAGACGAGCTCACAGTCGTGTTCTGCGCGGCATTGCCGCTCGCAGAATGTCCGTTGCCGTTGGTTGGTTCGTGGTTGCCTTTTGTTGAAAGGCCGTTGCCGCGAGTTGAATGTTTGTGAAGGTTTGTTGCGGTGTGAGCCTGTGGCTCAAGCGTTGCGGTTGTCAAGTAATGCTTCCTTTGTGTTGGGGGTCAACCGGGAGGTGCAGCTACACCTCGGCGCCCATTTTCGATCTTTCGTCAGCTTGGCTGGAATCCAGCGGCTGCTGCTGCACGGCGAGACGAATCCTTGTGATCCGTCTTCTAGCCAGAGCAACCAGCGCTTTCTCTTCTTGTGCGGCGGCTCGTGTTTCAAGCCCGGACCAAATCGGCCCAACTATCCGCGCAGAAGCTCTGCGGTGGAGGGAGGCGTTCGCAGTCTCTGGCCAGATCCCCAACTTGCCGGGAATCCTTCCTGCGATGCCGCGCCCGTCTCAATCGAACGCAATATCAGTCTAACATATTCGCGGTCCAGGTGGTTGGCGACCGGGTCCGGCATTGCCTTACGCGATACACCCGCCGTGCCAATCGCTGCTTCGACGGTATAGAACTCTTGATAGCACTGTGACCAGCTTCGAGAAGACACAAACCGAATTTCAGGAGGTCCTCGCTCGCCCTATCCGCGAGCTTGGCCTCAAGCTCGAGGGCTCGCCGCTGGAGCGCTTTGTGCAGCAGCTCTACCGCGAGCTTGAAGCCAAGGGTTTCCATCAGTTCCGCCCGCTCTGCTATCTCAGCGATGAGTGGGGCTGCCCCTCCGGCGAGCCTGTGATCGGCATCCCGTTCTATCTGGCCAACCCGGAGCTGGCGCAGTTGGAACGCAAGATGAACGATCTCGAAGACGCGCGCGAGATCATGATGTACCTGCGTCATGAGGCCGGCCACGCGTTCAACTACGCCTACCAGCTCTACAAGACGGCGGAGTGGCGCGATCTCTTCGGCCCCTTCCGTCGCGCGTATCGCGACAACTACCGCCCCATCCCCTTCTCGCGCAACTACGTTCGCCACATGGCCGGCTGGTATGCGCAGAAGCATCCCGATGAAGATTTCGCGGAGACGTTCGCTGTGTGGCTGACGCCCCGCTCGCAATGGAGAAAGCGCTACAAGGGCTGGGGTGCGCTGGCCAAGCTGCAATATGTGGACCGCATCGCGCGCAAGGTCGGTAAGCTGGAGCCGACGCGGCGGCGCGGCCACACCGACATCACCGTCGACGAGATGGAATCGACCGTTGGCGAGTTTTACCGCCTCACGCTGCCGGAGGAGATTCCGCTCGAAGAGCTGGCGCTCGACACCGACCTCGCGGACATCTTCAATGCCTCGCGCAAACGGCGCAAGGGCATTCGGCCCGCTCACGAGATGCTGAGCCAGCATCGCAAAGCCATCATCGACAAGGTCGCCTACTGGAGCGGCGTGCAGCGGCCTATCGTAAAAAGATTGGTCGAGGCCATCTGCAGACGCGTCGAGGCGCTTGGCCTCGCCGTGGACCTGCGCCGCGAATCCGACAACCTTACCGAGTTCACCGTGTACACCACCGCACTGGCGATGAATTACCTCATCCGCGGAAAGTTCGTTCATTCATAGAGTGCAGTTTCAATTGGAGGGCGCATGACCGCGAAGAAGCTGAAGGTCACCGTGCTGTACGACCAGTGGGAAGAAGAACCGGCGGAAGTGGTCGAGGAAGCTCCTCCTCCGCGCCGCCGCAAAGGGCAGAACAAGCGCAAGAAGAAGCCCGTAAAGGAAGACCGCGAGCAAATCTTCGAGGCGCTGGAGAAGCTGGGCCACGAGCCATCGTATTACGTGCTCGACGGCCGGCCGCAATCGCTCTTCGGGCTTGCCCGATGCGGCGCGGACCTCATCTTCAACCTCATCGAATCCTATGCCGGCGACGATACCAAGGAGATGCACGTCGGGGCATTCCTGGACCTGCTCGAGATTCCCTATACCGGCGCGGGTCCCCATGCGGTCACGCTTGCGCAGGACAAGTCGATCGCGAAAAAGATGTTCGCCTTCCACGGAATCCAGTCGCCGTACTTCGCCATGTCCTACCGCGGCCACCTGGACCACGCGCACGACATCAAGTTCCCGCTGATCGTGAAGCCGACTTCAGAAGACGGCTCCATCGGCATCGACGATGCCGCCGTGGTGAACAGCGTGAAAGAGCTGATGGAGCGCGTTCACTACATCCAGGCCGAGTTCGATTCGCCTGCGCTGATCGAGGAGTACATCGAGGGCCGCGAGATCTACTGCGCCATCCTCGGCAGCTATGAGAACGCGCGCGCGCTGCCGCTGGTCGAGCTCGATCTCTCCAAGCTGCCCGAGGGCATGGCGAAGATCGCTAGCATGGACGTCAAGTTCATGAAGGACACCGACGCTTACAAGCTGACGAAGTCAGCCATCGCCGAAGACCTCGACGAAGAGACGGAAGCAAAACTCACCGAGACCGCGCTCAAGGCCTATCGCGCCGTCAAACTGCGCGACTACGGCCGCATCGACATGCGCCTCTCACCCAAAGGCGAGGTCTACGTCATCGAAGCCAACCCCAACCCCTGGCTCTCCAGCGGCCAGGAGTTTGCCATGGCCGCACGCAAGTCCGGCCTCTCCTACACGCAGATGATTGGCGAGATCGTCGAACTGGCCATGGCCCGGCAAGGGTAGAAGACGCTATCAAACAGAAAAGCCGCACCCTTGCGGATGCGGCTGAGTTTTTGGTACAGGGAACTGCTTTCGAAACTCGTTGTCGCGAAAGTCTAGAAGTTCTCAGTCTCGGCCGGAAGCTCCAGGTCGTCGTCTTCGTCGTCCTCATCGTCGTCGTCGAAGCTCCCGTAACTGGCCGCAAGCGCTGCCGCCGGCAGCACCGAGGTCGGTCCCGGAACAGGGTTGCCGTTCTCGTCGATCTTCATGCCGAGCGAGAGGCCCATCTGCGCGAGAATCTCCTTGATCTCGTTCAGCGACTTGCGGCCAAAGTTCTTGGTCTTCAGCATCTCTGCTTCAGTCTTCTGGATCAGCTCACCGATAGTGGCGATGTTGGCGTTCTTCAGGCAGTTGTAGCTGCGCACGGAGAGCTCGAGCTCTTCGACCGAGCGGTTGAGGTTCTCATTGCGCATCGCCGGACCATCGACCGAGTCGGCGCCCGCCTCCATCTCCTCCTCGAAGTTGATGAAGATGTTCATGTGGTCCTTCAGCAGCTTCGCCGAAAGGCCCAGCGCGTCCGCGGGCAACAAAGTGCCGTTGGTCCATATCTCGAGCGTCAGCTTGTCGTAGTCGGTGATCTGACCGAGACGTGCCGCCTCAACCAGGTAGTTCACCTTGCGCACTGGAGAATGCACGCTGTCCACAGGAATGAAGCCCAGGCCCAGGTCGCCATCGAAGTTCTTGTCGGCGGAGACATAGCCGCGGCCGCGTTTCAACCGCATCTCCATGTCGATCTTGCCGCCCTCGCTGACCGTGCAGATGTAGACGTCCTTGTCGAGGATCTCCACATCGCCGTCGGCTTCAATCATGCCGGAGGTGACAACGCCAGGGGAATCCGCACGCAGGTAGAGCGCCTTCGGCCCTTCGCCCGCGAGCTTGAACGGAATCTGCTTCAGGTTCAGGACGATGTCGGTCGCGTCCTCAACGATGCCCGAGATCGACTGGAACTCATGCAGCACGCCCTCGATGCGTACCGCAGTGACGGCAGCGCCCTCAATCGACGAGAGCAGTGTGCGGCGCAGCGCGTTGCCAATGGTGGTGCCGAAACCGCGCTCAAACGGCTGCGCGGAAAACTTGCCAAATTTCTCGGTGAGTGTTTCGGTGTCGACGGCGAGACGCTTGGGCTTCTGGAATCCTCTCCAAAGCATGTGTTTCTCCTTGTTCCCTGCTCATCCGCGATGCATTCTGCGAAGGCGGGATAGTTCGTTTGCCAGCTGGATTGTTGTGTTGCTCTTTTGACTCTTGTCATTCCGCAGCCTCCGGCCCGCAGTGCGGGATCGAAGACGAAGGAATCTGCTTTTTCTCTTAACTTCTATTTCGAATACAGTTCGACGATCAGCTGCTCGTTCACCGGCAAGTTCACGTCTCCGCGGTTGGGCAGCGCGAGCACCTTGCCCGAGCGATTGTCGCGGTTGATCTCGAGCCACGCCACCTGGCGCTGGCCGGAGGCAAAGTTGGCCGACTCTTCCAGCACGCCCAGCTTCTTCGAAGCTTCGCGCGCCTCGATCACATCGCCCACCTTGCACTGGAACGACGGGATGTTGACCTTGCGGCCGTTCACCTGCACATGGCCGTGGCGCACCAGCTGCCGTGCCTGGCGCCGCGACATCGCGAAGCCCAGCCGGTAGCAGACGTTGTCCAGCCGCGTTTCCAGCTGCTGCAGCAGCAGCTCGCCGGTAACGCCGGTCCTGTTGGCGGCCTTCTGGTAGTACGCGCGGAACTGCGTCTCCAGCGTGAAGTAGATGCGCTTGGCCTTCTGCTTCTCGCGCAGCTGCAGGCCATAACCCACAACCTTCTTTACCTTGCGCGTCTGGCCGTGCTGGCCGGGAGGAAAGTTGCGCTTCTCAATTGCGCACTTGTCGGTGAAGCACTTCGCGCCCTTGAGGAAGAGCTTTGTGCCATCGCGGCGGCAGAGCCGGCAGACAGCGCCTGTGTAACGTGCCATTTCTACTTCTCCTTTACTTCAGGTGACGATCGGTTTACGCGCTCAAGCGCTTCGTCCCGATCCGGTTGATTTTTTGACGACTGATTTCGACTACTTGCCAGAGAAACTGCCCATTTGACGATGCAGAAAATCGAGAAGAACAGCAGCCAGTAAGCAAAATCCCCTAGAATAGACGAATGATGCCATTTCAACAAATTGTCAAACACGACGAGTAATACAGCCAAAATACCGAGATCCCGCAGTACGCCGCGCAGCGTTATTGCATTCGTGACCTGCGGCGCGGAGCTCACTCTTACACCCTGCGCCGCTTCGGCGGACGGCAGCCGTTGTGCGGCATGGGCGTAACGTCGCGGATGCTGCGGACTTCAATGCCCGCAGTCGCCAGCGCGCGGATGGCCGACTCGCGGCCCGAACCAGGACCGGAGACGCGCACATCCACCGAGCGCAGACCGTGGTCGCGCGCGGCGGTGGCGGCATTCTGCGCGGCCTGTTGCGCGGCGAAGGGCGTGCCTTTGCGCGAGCCGCGGAAGCCCAGCGAGCCCGACGACTTCCAGCTGAGCGTATTGCCCTGCTGGTCCGTAATGGTGACGATGGTGTTGTTGAAGCTCGCCTGAATAAAAACGAGCCCGAACGGAACATTCTTGCGTTCACGCTTCTTGAACTTCTTGTTCTTGCCGGTCTTTGCGCCGCCGGCTGCAGCAGTCTTTGCCATGGCTTATTTGGTCACTTTCTTCTTGCCGGCAACCGTGCCCTTGCGCGGGCCTTTGCGGGTGCGTGCGTTGGTGTGTGTGCGCTGGCCGCGGACGGGCAGATTACGCCGGTGCCGAAGTCCCCGAT
>DATCBR010000345.1:0-7831 GCA_036511765.1 Acidobacteriaceae bacterium
AACTTCGACGGCGTCCACTGCGGCCATCGCATGGTGATCGCCTCGGTCCTGGAGCGTGCTCGAGAACTCAACGCGCAGGCAGTAGCCGTCACGTTTGATCCCCATCCCGCCCACGTCCTGCGTACCGATTCGCGCCTTCCCCTGATCACCCCGATTGCCGAGAAGCTCGAACTCCTCGACGCCACCGGCCTCGATCTCGCCCTGGTCCTTCCCTTCACCGACGAGCTTCGCCACTGGACGGCCCGCCAGTTCGTCGAGCGAGTCCTCCACGACGCTCTCCATGCCGTCGAGGTCCACGAAGGCGAAACCTTCCGCTTCGGCCATCAGGCCGAGGCCGACATCGCCGGTCTATCGGAGTTGGGCCGCGAGCTGGGCTTCGTCGTTCGAGCCTATGTTCCGCGCATCGCGCGCGGCGCTGCCATCTCGTCCAGCCGCATCCGTGCCCTCATCGCCGCTGGAAATCTGCATCAGGCCCGCGCCCTGCTGGGCCGCTCCTTCGCCATCCGCAGCACCCCGGCAGCGGGCAGAGGTTACGGCACGCGCTACACAGTTCCGACCATCAACCTTGCTCCCTACGCAGACCTGCTCCCCGCCCACGGCGTCTACATCACGACCTTGAAGATTGCCGGCGAACGACTCTTCCGTGGCGTCACCAACATCGGCAATCGCCCCACCTTCGGAGCGGATTCCTTCGCCGTAGAGACGCATCTGATCGACTTCGAGCCCATTTCCCTCAGTGAATCGACACCGCTGGAGATGACCTTCCTGCAGCGGCTGCGGCCCGAGCGCCGTTTCGATTCACCCGAAGCTCTGCGCGCGCAGATAGGCCTCGACGTGAAGCACGCGCTGCGCTACTTTGCGCTGGCCGAAGCCCTTCACGCCCGTCTGGACTAATAGTGCGGCTTGGTAAAGTCGATCACAGCCTTCTTGTTCGCAGGCTTCAGCGGCATCTTGCGTACCGGATGCGTTCCCGGCTTCAGGGGCTTTGCTGGTGTCGCGACTGCATCAGCCTTGGGGACGTCCCTCACGAAGGCCGCGCTGGCTGAATCTCGCGTCCCCACATCCTCCGGAAGCGTGCTCGGACCCACCGGCAACGACGCAGGATTCTCGGCAGGAACATCTGTCCCAGCATCGTCTGGTTCGGCTTGATCCCCTTCTCGCGGCTGTGGCGCCACCGGGATTGCGTCGACAGCGGGTTCGGTGGCAACATCGATCTCACGCTTGGGCGCATTGGGGTGGGCGAACACCTCGTTCGGCTTGTCCGCAATGGCGACCTTCATAAAGTCGATCCAGATCGGCAGAGCAGCCCGGGCGCCGGTCTCCTTCTCTCCCAGCGACTGACGATTGTCAAAACCAACCCACGTTCCGCACGTCACTGATGGCGAAAATCCAAGGAACCACGCGTCCGTAAAGTTGTTCGTCGTACCCGTCTTGCCGCCGAGCGCGTGATGCAACTGCGCCGCCGCAGCCCCGGTTCCATGCTGCACCACGGCCTCCAGCAGCACCATCATCTCGCGTGCAATCCCCATAGGAATCGCCTCACTCACCTGTGGCCGCGGTTGCTCCAACGGCGATCCATCGAAGCGCGTAACGCGGCGAATCGTGTGCGGCACAATCAGGATGCCATCGTTGGGAAACACGCTGTATCCACCGACCTGCTCCGCCAGCGTGAGGTCCGCCGCACCGATGGCCACGGGCAGAAACGCAGGCATATCGCTGGTGATGCCAAAGCGCCGCGCAACAGCGATCACGCGCTTGATCCCCACCTTATCCGCAAGCCGCAGGGCAGGAATATTCCGCGACTCCGCAAACGCATCGACCAGCGTCATCGATCCCCGATAATCCGCCTCGTAGTTATGCGGTGTGTAAGGTCCGCCGGCAGTGAAGAACGTTGTCGGAGCATCGAGCACCGTGTCCAGCGGCTTCATCCCCGCCTCCATCGCCGCCGTGTATACATACGGTTTGAACGAGGAGCCAACCTGGCGCTGCGCCTGGGTCGCGCGGTTGAATTGCGAGAGCGCGAAGTCGCGTCCCCCCACCATGGCGATCACCTCGCCATCGGTGTTATTCACCGCCATCAATGACGCCTGCACACCGCTGTCCTGCTCCAGAATGACGTGGGGCGTCGATGTCTCCGCGCCGCTCACCACCTTCACGTACACGATGTCGCCAACATGGGCCAGGTTGGTCGCCCTAGCCTGTGTCGTCCAGCTCCAATCCGCGGGAACCATCGTCGCATTCAGTACACCGATCTTCACCGTCATGTGCGACGGCGCCACATCGGTCACCAGCGCATGGAAGTACCCCCCATTCTTCACCGGTCGCGTCCAGTCAGGATGTCTGTAGCCGTCCAACCCAACTCCCGTGCTTAAAATATTTTCGAGATGGCCCTTCCACCCGTGGCGTCTCTCATAAGCAGCGGTTCCGTCCAGCACCGCTTTATTGGCCGCCAGCTGAAGCCCGAGATCGAGCGTCGTGTACACGCGCAGCCCAGCCCCATGCACCTCTTCCGCGCCATACTCCCGTTCCAATTGCCGCCGAACCTCCTCAACGAAGTACGGCGCCTCGCTGTTCGGTGGCGACTCCAGATGCAGGCCCAGCGGAGCAGCCTTAGCGTCCTCTGCCTCCTGTGCGGTGATCTTGTGATCGTTCAACATCTCCTGGAGCACGAGATTTCTGCGCTTCAGCGCGCGGTCCGGGTAGCGCACGGGCGAGTACGACTCCGGCCCCTTCGGCAGCGCCGCCAGCATGGCCGCCTCCGGCAGCGTCAGGTCGCGCGCATGTTTGCTGAAGTAGTACTCCGAGCCGGCCTCAAAACCGTACGTCCCGCGCCCCAGATAAATCTGGTTCGCATACAGCGTAAAGATCTGCTGCTTGGTAAAGCGGCGCTCGATCTGCAGGGTCAGGAAGATCTCCTGCAGCTTGCGCCCGTAGGTCTTCTCAGAGGACAGAAAGAGATTGCGCGCCAGTTGCATCGTGATCGTCGACGCTCCCTGGGCCTTGCCGTGGCTGTGCAGATCCTGGTACGCCGCCCCCACGACGCGCACCAGGTTGAGCCCAACATTGGACTCGAAATCCTTATCTTCGATCGAGAAAATTGCCTGCCGCAGGACCGGTGGAAACTCCGAGTACGGCACCACAATCCGGCGCTCCAGCGCGAAGGACCCGAAGACCTTCCCATGCACGTCGTACAGTTCCGTCGTCGTGCTCGGACGGTATCGCTCCAGCTCCGCCATCTGCGGAAGATTAATGGAGTACACCAGCATCAGCCCAAGCATCACGCCAAACAGCGCGGACGCCGCCAGCAGAAGGAGCACACCTGCGCGTGCAGCGAGGTGCCGATTGCGGAACTCCGGCTCGCGGAAAGGAAATCGGCGCATGGCTCGCCACAGCGCCGATCGCGAGTTCAGGGAGTCATGATCATCGGGCTTCTGTGAACTAGGCACGTCAATCCCACAGTATCATGCAAGCTTTTCACAATCCTCAGGGCTTCTTGTTCTCTGCTCTCAACCCTCAGGCTGTCTTGGCTTTGAGCACATCCAGTGCCTTCGTCAGCTGATCATCGGGTACAGGAGCGGGTGCTGGAGCGGCTTTCTTCGGTGCCGTCTTTGTCGTTGTCGTCGACGAATCATCATCCATATCTGCGAAGAGCGCATCCTGGTTTGGCGCGACCACCGTCCCCGGCGTCACAGCAGCATCCTCAAACTGCTTGCCCGAGGGAGACGAGTACTTCGCAATCGACAAAATGATTGCCCCTCCGTCCGGGAGGTCAAACGTCTTCTGCAGCGAACCCTCGCCGAAGGTCTTCTCGCCCACCAACTGTCCGCGCTTATCGTCCTGGATCGCCGCAGCCACCACCTCGGCCGGCCCTGACGTTCCGCGATTCACCAACACCACCAGCGGCGCAGTCGTGTTGATCGCCTTCGCCGGGTCTGCGGTGAACGTCTCCTTGGCGAACTTCTGCCCCTCGAGAGTGGTAATCGTTCCTGAGTCGATGAAGAAGTTGGCCAGCCGAATCGCCTCTGGCATATCGCCGCCCGCCACATCGCGCAGATCGAGCAGAATCTTCTTGCTTCCATCCTTGTTCATCGCCCGCAGCTTGGACTCAACTTCCTGCACGTGCTCATGGTCCATTTCTATCAGCTTCAGATAGAGGATCGAAGAATTTTCATACAACGTATCTCCGACAGGCGGTTCAGCCACGATCACGCGATGCAGCGTGATCTTTTCCGGCTCTGCCTTACGCGGACGAATGACCGCAATCTCCAAATTGCTGCCCGGCGCGCCCTCCAGCAGCAACCGGATCACGGCCAGCGAAAGGTCGCGCGTATCCTGGTTGCCAACGGCCTCGATAATGTCGCCATCGGACAGATTCTCCGCAGCCGCCGGTGAGCCTGGAACCACCGAGATAATCGTCGCGTAGCCATACCGCTTCGACACGTGGATGCCGACCTGCGCCTTGCCGCCCTGGTCGTCCTTGTAGGCCTTGTAGTCGGCAGGGGTCAGATAACTGGAGTCCGCATCCAGCGACTCCAACAGTCCGCGAAGCGCCCCCGTGGTCACCAGCGGGATGTTCGGCACCTCCACATAATCCGACTGGATATGCTGCAGCACCTCGCCGTAGACGTTGATCTGGTTGTAGGCACCCGCCTGCGCTTCCTCGCCGGCCGCGCGCACACCGTGCACGTTTACACCGACAAAGACGCCGAGGACGAGGACTACCGATAAGGCAAGGAGGGAGATCTTAAGGCTCTTGGGCATAGTGCGGTGACGGACTCCGAAATCGGTTTGAAGATCAGGTTCGAGCTTCCTGCTATATAGACGTTGCTCGCTAGCAGAATGATACTCTCAGCTGTAGAACTTTCGATCGGGTCGGCGGCAAAGTGCTGCAGACAAAGTGGTGGCGGTGAGAGGAATCGAACCTCTGACCTACGGGTTATGAGTCCGTCGCTCTAACCATCTGAGCTACACCGCCGGGTGGGAGACTGCATCCAGCGGCCACAAAGATTCGGCCGCGACATCAGCCGCTTCACCATCATAAATTTCGTATCTTCTTAGGTCAAACGTGTTCAACCATTCTGCTGTCCGAAGACGACCCGCCCCGATACATCGAATATGGCCATCGCTCGCCTTTATCACCGCAGCCAGCACCGCGGCCCACGCCTCCACGCTCTCCCTGTCCACCGATTGCAGTGCGTCAGGTTCTATCCTGAAGTGTCGTCTGGGCGAGTTTCTCGACTTTTTGTACGCCGCCGCTGGCGTACTCGGGTTGGTTCTCCTAATCGTCGTCGTCATGGCAGTTCATAGCTATCGCGCCTCAAAAAAAAGCGATAATACAGGCTCATGAGCAACCATCCCCCACGGGTCGTCGGCGTCATTCCGGCCCGGCTTGCCTCCACCCGGCTTCCCCGCAAAGTCCTCCGGCCCATCGCCGGCGAGGCCCTCCTCGTCTGGGTCTACCGAGCCGCCATGGCCTGTCCTGAACTCGACGACGTCGTCATCGCCGCCGACTCCCCCGAGGTCCAGCAGCTCTGCGAACACTACGGTTGGCCCTGCCTCCTCACCTCCCCCGACCTCCCCAGCGGCACCGACCGCCTCTTCGCCGTCTCCCAGATCGAGCCCTGGTCCGAGTTCGATATCTACGTCAACATCCAGGGCGACGAGCCGCTCCTCCTCCCCGAACACATCACGGCGCTCCTCAAGCCGTTCGCCATCCCCGGCGTCGATGTCACTACCCTCAAGGTCCGCTGCACGCCCGAAAACATCACCAATCCCAACGCCGTCAAAGTCGTCACCGCCGCCGATGGCCGCGCCCTCTACTTCTCCCGCGCCACCATTCCCTTTGATCGCGACGGCCACGGCCAAGCTCACTACTGGAAGCACCTCGGCCTCTACGCCTACCGCCGCTTCGCGCTCGAGCGTTTCGCCACACTCCCCCCCAGCGAACTCGAACAGACCGAGCGCCTCGAACAACTGCGCCTGCTCGAAAACGGCCTCACCCTGTACGTAGCCGAAGCCGAGCACGACACCATAGGAGTCGACACCGAAGAGGATCTGGCCCGTGTTGAAGCGATCCTGCTGGAGCGAAGGCCCCGCAGCTAAAGCGTATTCATGCGGATCACCAGGCCTTGCGAACTGGTCGTTGCGCTGACGTCTTCGAGCGACCGCACCACCCAGCTCACACCCGCGGCGCGCAGCTCCGCTTCACTATGCGAGCCCAGCACTCCCAGCACCCGGCAGCCTGCCGCAACCCCGGCCCCAACCCCGCTCGGAGCATCTTCCACGACAATGCAATCGGCCGCTGCTGCCCCGCCACTCCCGATCAGCTCCGCACCGCGACGATACGGCTCTGGATCAGGCTTGCCGCGCTCCACCATATCGCCGCTGATCATCCGCTCCGGTACTGGCAGCTCCGCCGCAGCCAGCCGCCCCAGCAGTAGCCGATGCGTCGCCGACGTCACAATCGCCCAACGCTCCGCGGGCAGACTTGCCAGCAGCGCGCGAGCTCCCGGAAGCACCTGCAGGTCGGCGACATCGTCGAGCTCCATATCCTCGATCAAGCGCAGCCCCTCGGCCACATCAAGCTCCGGCTTCAGCGTCTTGATAACGTCGACCGCGCGGGTTCCATGAGGAATCTCGAATGTCTCCCAGCCCGCAATCCCGTAGTGCTGCGTCCAGCGCCGCCAGCAGCGATTCACGCTTCCAATCGAGCTGATCAACACCCCGTCCATGTCGAACAGAATTCCCTCGGTCTCCACACTTACCATTCGGCTCAATGCGAATCTCCCTGCAGCACAAAGGCCTTCGCAGCCGCCAGCACCGACTCCACACTCTCCGTGCTGCAGCTCTCGCAATACACCCGCAACAGCGGTTCCGTCCCGCTCGCTCGAAACAGCAGCCAAGTCTCGGCTGCATTCGGCCTGTCGCTGCACGCCGGATTCTCAAGGTAGAACTTGATGCCGTCGAGCGTCTCCATCCGCAGCACCTTCAGCCCTGCAATGTCCTTCACCCCAGCCCGCGCCCGTTCAATTGCGGACGCCTTCAAAGCATCGCTGATATGCATATCGATGCGTCCATACTGGTGTTCGCCGTACTCCGCCTGCAGCGCCGAGACCAGTTCGCCCAGCGTCTTATGCTCATCGGCCATCACATTCGCCAGCAGCAGGCTGTTCAGCAAGCCATCGCGCTCAGGCAGATGCTTACTAATGCCAACCCCACCCGACTCCTCGCCGCCAATCAAAATCTCGCGCTCCAGCATCAGGTCACACACATACTTGAACCCGATGCCGTGCTCAATCAAATTGCGCCTGTACTTCGCCGCGATGCGGTCGAGCATCTTCGTCGTGTTGAACGCCCGCGTCACGTCGCCCGGCCACTGCTTCCGCTTCAAAAGCCACTGCAGCAAAATCGCAAAAATCTTATGCGCGTCAACCACGTTCCCATGCTCATCCACCGAGCCAATGCGGTCAGCGTCGCCATCCGTAATAAATCCCGCATCGCAATGTTCGGCGACCACAGCCTTCTGCGTCGCAGCAATATGCGGCAGGATCGGCTCAGGATTAATCCCCGGAAACGCAGGGTTGATCTCGCTGCGAAATTCAACAAACGGAATACCCGCCCGAGAAAATATTCCCGCAACATATCCCTTGCCCGCGCCATACATCGTGTCAATCAGAAACCGGTAGCCCGAAGCCTTGATCGCCTTCAAATCAACGAACGCCTCAAGCGCTGCGATGTAAGGCGCAGAAAAATCCACTTCCACAATCGCAGCCGGAGTCGCAGCCAGCGGCAGCGGCTTCAGCAGGTAGCTCTCAATCGACGCAATGATCGC
>DATCBR010000346.1:0-2172 GCA_036511765.1 Acidobacteriaceae bacterium
GGCGTCGCTGGGCGCGATGGCGGCGCTGGTGCTGCTGCTGCGCTTCTGGGAGCCGAAGCATCTGGAGACGCACGAGCGCGAAGTGGACGAGTCGATGAAGGCGGCCAAGGACGAGCTGCCGCTGCGCGCGAACGATGTGAGGTCGGGCCCACACTACACGGCGGGGCAGATCTGGTCGGCCTGGATGCCGTACATGCTTCTAGTGGTGTTTGTGCTGGCGTGGGGGTATCCGCCGATCCTGGCGAAGCTGGACGGCATGACGATCAAGATCGCGTGGCCCGGGCTGCACAACGAGATTCTGCGCATGCCGCCGGTGGTGACGAAGCCGACGAACTATGCGGCGATCTACAGCTTCGCGTGGGCATCGGCGTCCGGCACTGCGGCGATGTGCGCGGCTGTCTTGTCTGCGATATTTTGTGGGATGCGGCTGAGCGAGTTCGGCGGCGTGCTGGTTTCCGTCGCAAAGAAGCTGCTGACGCCGACGATTACAGTGGCAGCCATGCTGGCGATGGCGTACACCATGAATTACTCCGGCGCGACGGGGACGCTTGGCCTGGCGTTCGCGACGACGGGCCGGATGTTTCCGTTCTTCTCGCCGATCCTGGGGTGGCTGGGCGTCTTTCTCACTGGCTCGGATACGGCGTCGAACGCGCTGTTTGGGCCGCTGCAGGTGGTCAGCGCGAATCGGCTTGGGTTTGATCCGGTGCTGATTGCGGCAGCGAACTCTGTGGGCGGCGTGATGGGCAAGATGATCAGCCTGCAGTCGATTGCAGTGGCCGCGGCGGCGGCGGGGCTGACTGTGGCGGACCAGGCGAAGCTGTTTCGCTTCACGCTGAAGCACAGCATCTTTCTGGCGAGCGTGGTGGGCGTGGAGGTGATGCTGTGGGCGTACCTGGGGCATGCGCGGTAGATTTTCCATCCCACATCTCTACGAGATGTGGGGCACCCGCTATCATCACTAGATGCTGAATGCGGCCATTCTGAGTGAACTGCGTGCGGCGGTCGACGGAGCAGACGCTGAGAAGGGCGGCGGCGCGCAGGCGCGCGGGCTGAGCGGCGTGATCGCGACCGAGAGCCAACTGAAGACCTATGAGTGCGACGGGCTGACCAACTTCCGTGTGATGCCGGGGGCGGTGGTATTGCCGAGGACAGCGGAACAGGTGCAGGCGGTAGTCAAGGTCTGCGCGACGCACAAGATCCCGTTTGTGGCACGCGGATCGGGGACGGGGCTGAGCGGCGGCGCGCTGCCGGCCGAGGGCGGCGTGGTGATCAGCTTTGCGCGGATGAACCGGATCCTGGAGATCGACGTTCCCAACCAGCGGGTGATCGTCGAACCGGGAGTGATCAACCAGCATGTGACGGACGCTGTGGCTGCGCATGGATACTTCTATGCACCGGACCCCTCATCGCAGAGCGTGTGTACGATCGGCGGCAATGTGGCGGAGAATGCCGGCGGAGCGCACTGCCTGAAGTACGGTTTTACCACGACGCATGTGCTGGGCATGGACGTGGTGCTGCCGACGGGCGAACTGGTGACGCTGGGCTCGACGGTGCCGGATGCGCCGGGGTATGACCTGACGGGCGTGTTTGTGGGCAGCGAAGGCACGCTGGGCGTGGCGACAAAGATCGTGCTGCGCATTGTGGAGCGGCCGGAGACGGTGCAGGTGCTGCTGGCGGCGTTCGATTCGATCGCGCAGGCGGGGCAGACGGTGTCTGACGTGATTGCGGCGGGGATGCTGCCGGCGGCGATGGAGATTATGGACCGTTTGTCGGCGAAGGCCAGCGAAGAGGCGGTGCATCCGAACTATCCGGTGTGCGAGGCGCTGCTGCTGATCGAACTGGACGGGCTGGCCGCTGAGGTGGCCGCGCAGATGGCTGAGGTGCGCCAGCTGTGCGAGCGAAACGGGGCGTCCGAGGTGCGGCTGGCGCAGACGGCGGAGGAGCGCGCGCTGATCTGGAAGGGCCGCAAGGCGGCGTTCGCGGCGATGGGCAGGATCTCGCCGAACTACATCGTGCAGGATGGCGTGATTCCACGCACGGCGCTCCCTGAGGTGCTGGAGAAGATTGGCAGGATGAGCGCGGAGGTGAATCTACGAGTGGCGAACGTCTTTCACGCGGGAGACGGGAACCTGCATCCGATGGTGCTGTACGACCAGGCGATTGCGGGGCAGG
>DATCBR010000347.1:0-15760 GCA_036511765.1 Acidobacteriaceae bacterium
CAGCTCGGCGGCGATGTTCATATAGGCCGCGCCCTTGAGCACGTTGGAGTAGTTCACATAGGCGATGATGGCCTGGTATTCGCGGGAGAGGTCTTCGTTGAGCAGATGGACGAGCTTCTCGCGGGTAATGGAGGTGGTCTGTCGATTCTTGGTCGTCATTTCCTTCTTGGTCTCCAGGTAAAGTCCGGGCAGCGAATGCCGGCAGGGAGATGAGATGCCGAATGAGCGGGTGGCGGAGTCCTGCCGAGGGCTAATCCGTGCGGCTTCGAAGGCGGCAGGGACGCGGCGGGGACTGCAAAAGGTGTTAAAAAGCCGTAAGTTCCAGGCATTTTGTTTTGCATGTTGACGGTCGTTGATATTTACTGGTAATGCCCTCATGTCATTTGCCGATTCGCTTTTTGGAAGACCGCTGGCCACCAGCGAGGAACGTGCCGAGCACATTGGAGTAGCAGCCGGCATTCCCATCTTCGGGCTCGACGCCCTAACCTCCGCCGCATACGGTCCTGAGACTGCGCTGGCCCTGCTGATTCCGCTGGGGCTGATGGGGGTGCACTACATTGTCCCGATCATCTCGGCGATCCTGATTCTTCTGGCGATCGTTTACTTCAGCTATCGGCAGACGATTGCGGCGTATCCAGGCGGCGGCGGCTCCTACACTGTGGCGACGGAGAACCTCGGGACGGGCGCGGGGCTGCTGGCGGCCGCGGCGCTGATGATCGACTACATTCTGACGGCGGCCGTTGGTGTCTCTGCAGGCATTGAGGCCGTTGTCTCTGCTCGGCCATCGTTATTGCCCCATACTCTTCTGTTGTGCCTGATTGTGCTGATCGTGCTGGCGCTGGTGAACATGCGCGGCGTAAAGGACACGGGCGCGGCGTTCATCATTCCGACGTTTCTCTTTGTTGGAACGTTGCTGATTACGATCGCAGTGGGCACGTTCCATGTCTTCGCGTCGGGCGGACATCCGACTGCGGTGGCCCCGATGCCTGCGGCGCCTCCGCAGCTTGTGCCGGCGCTGGGAATCTGGCTGCTGATGAAGGCATTTTCCAATGGCTGTGCCGCGATGACGGGCGTGGAAGCGGTGTCGAATGGCGTGATGGCCTTCAAGGAGCCGCGGACCAAGCAGGCGCAGCGTACTCTGACTGTGATCATCGCCATTCTGATGGTGCTGCTCTATGGCACGGCGTGGCTGGCGAAGAAATACGGCATCATGGCCATGGATCCCGATAAAGACGGGTACCAGAGCCTTCTTTCACTCATCGTGACGGCCGTCTTCGGACGCGGGATCTTCTATCAGTTCACCATGTGGTCGGTGTTTCTGGCGCTGTGCCTGAGCGCGAATACGGCGTTTGCAGACTTTCCGCGGCTGACGCGGGCCATCGCGCTGCATGATTATCTGCCGCATGTGTTCACCATCCGCGGACGGCGGCTGCTGTTCTCGCACGGCATCTACGCGCTGACTGGGTTCACTTTTATTATCCTCGTCATTATGCGGGGTCGGGTGGACTACCTGATCTCGCTGTATGCCATTGGGGCGTTTCTGGCGTTTACGCTGTCGCAGGCGGGGATGGTGCAGCACTGGCGGAAGCAGGGGCCGGAGCACAAGGGCCGGGCGTGGCACATGTTTGTGAACGGACTGGGCGCGGTGGCGACGGGCATTACGACGCTGATTGTGCTGGTGGCGAAGTTCAAGTCCGGCGCATGGATGGTGGCGCTGATGATTCCGGCGCTGATCCTGCTGATGACGGGGATCAAGCAGCACTACGACCGCGTGAGGAAGGTGGTGCGCTCGGGCCCGCTCAATCTTTCGAATCTGCTGCCGCCGCTGGTGGTGCTGCCGATGGCGCGCTGGGACCGGATGACGGAGAAGGCGCTGCGGTTTGCGGTGCTGCTGTCGACGGACATCAAGGTGCTGAATGTGGACTGCGACGATGGGGAGGAGGCGCTGTGCACTGTGTGGGAGGACAACGTGCTGAAGCCGATCCGGGAGAAGGGCCTGCCCGAACCGGAACTGGTGACCCTGCATTCCACTTTTAGGTTAGTGATTTCGCCGCTGATGGACTATATCCTCGAGATGGAGCAGCAGAATCCGGAACGCAAGATCACGGTGCTGCTGCCGGAACTGGTCGTCAACCACTGGTGGGAGAACCTGCTGCACAATCAGCGGGTGCAACTGCTGAAGCTGCTGCTGCTGCTGAAGGGCAAACAGCGGATCATCGTGGTGGATGTGCCCTGGTATCTGTAGGGCGCGGCGGCCAGACGGAGAGACAAAGGAAATGGAACCCATCAACGAGATGATTGAGCGCTTTCTGGTGGCGCTGGGACTGACGCTGAGCCGGCTCTCCGAAGAGGAGATGGGCATGGTAACGATGCTGCTGCTGTTTCTGGTGGTTGCGGCGGTGGCGTCTCGCGCTCTTCGCATGGCACACTTCGGGCAGTAGGGGCGAAACAACAGCGGACAGAGAATGCGCCGATCACTTGTGTGCGTTGTTTGCCGGTCAGCGTGAAACGCGACCTCAGGGGCTGAAGCCCTGACAAGAGACGGCCATCTTACGGCATGGCTAAAGCCATGCCCTTAACAAAACTCAGTAGCTGAGGAATTCCGCGGAGTCGCGGCGCAGGCGGATGCCGGCGATGGCGAAGACGAAAGCCAGAAGGAAGAGGAGCGCGTCCCAGTACACCATGGGGCGTGCCCAGCCGGGGGAGTAGGTGGCGTCCTGTCCGGCCCAGAGTGTGACCAGCGTGCCGACGATGAGGCACTGGAAGCAGAGCACCAGCATGAGCTGGCCGCGGCGGCGGCGGCGATCGAGGAGCTCGACCTGCTGCGGGGTGAGGCTGCGCTCTTCGACGGGGATCATCGTGTTGGCCATGGTGCGCGGTTCTCCTGCGGGTGGGGCTGAGATCATTAAATCACAAAGCGGTTTGGCTGATTGCCGAGAAGCAGATTCCTAAGCGGCTCAAGCCGCTGGGAATGACAAAGCATTTAGAGGAAGGCGACGGATTGGATGCCGGCGATCTCAAAGCGCTTGCGGCAGCGGACGTTCTTGCAGCCGAGGAGGTCGTCGGTACGGACCATGTAGCTCTGGGCTTTAGCGAAGCGGGCGCGGTCGCGCTCGTCGGCGCCGCGGGGGAGCTGGGCCTTTTTGCGGCGGACGAGCCAACCGACGGGGTACTCACCGGGCTGGCCGCAGTGCGGACAGGTGAGGGTGTGGTTGCGCTGTTCGGGCCGCTCGTCGAAGAAGGCGCGTTCTTCCATGGTTGTGAATCCTTCCTGAGGCGCGCGGCGAGCGATGGCGCGGTCTCTTGCGGCGTCCGCGTTCAAGGCCGCCGAAGAAAAGTATAGGGCATTCGGGAAGCGGTTGTTAGTTGTTGGTTGCCAGTTGTTAGAGTTATTCGTGGCTGGATGATGGCGATGGCGAAGAAGAAAAAGACGTTCTCGGTGGTGAAGGCGGTGAAGGCCAATGCGCGGGAGCGCGTAGGGCCGGTGCCGCCGGAGCGGGTGATTCCCGACCCGAAGGACAAGCGCGCGCGCCAGCCGAAGCACAAGGAGACACTGGCGGATTTATTGAGCAAGAGAGAGAACGTGTGAACGTTCGCGGCTACGAAGGCGGCGGGGCGGCTTGCTGGCGGGCGAGTTCTCGCTCGAAGGCGTGCTGGCGCTCGGCGACGGTGGCCTTGTAGCCATCGGGATCGATCCAGACCTCCTGGCCGGCGCCGGCCTTGATGCGGGCGAGCTTGGCGTTCATGTGGAAGTAGTCGCCGTGCGCGCCGAGGAAGATGTCGCAGGGCAGCGCGGCGAGCGTGCTAAAGGTGCGGCGGTAGTCGTCCGCGATGCCGGGGTAGGAGGCGGGGTGGCCGGGGCGGTCGACCAGGCGGAAGCCGGCGTTGACGTTCCAACTGCCGACGATGACGACGTTCTCGGGCTTGCCGTTGAGGGTGGTCTGGAAGGCCCATGTGGTGCAGCCCCGGGTGTGGCCAGCGGTCTTGTGCGCGGTGAGGGTGACGCCGCCGAGGGTGACTTTGTCGCCGTCGTGCAGGGTGCGATTAACGTGCGTGGGCGGGTAGCGGTCGTCGGGATAGGCGAAGTCGGCCTTGCCGCCGGACTGCACGGTGGGCACGTCGGCGTCCATGACCATGTACTTTGCGTGCGTGGACTTGAGGATTTCGGCGCTGCCGGCGTCGTGGTCAAAGTGCGCGTGACTGATGAGGAGAATCTTCACGTCGCTCATCTTGAAGCCGAGTTGCTCAATACTGGCGCGGATGAGCGGCGGCGAGGTGGTGAGGCTGGAGTTGATAAGGATGTCGCCGGCGGGAGTGGTGATGAGGAAAGAGGCGAGGCCGCGGCTGCCGACGTAGTAGAGGTTGTCCGCGATGCGGAAGGGCGCGATGGGCTGGCTCCAGTCAGGCGAGGGCGCGCCGTAGGACTGCGCGGGGGCGGATGCGGCGACGATGGCGGCGGCGAAGGAGAGGCTGCGGAGGAGGGAGCGCATGCGCGGACAAGTATAGCGGCGGATTGGGTAGACTGAATAGTTGAGACAGCCTGAGCTAAAGAGACCAAGCATGAGTGAAGTGACGAAGAGCGCCGCGCCGAAGCGCGTGCTGAGCGGGATGCGGCCCACAGGCAGGCTGCACCTGGGCAACTACATGGGCGCGCTGAAGAACTGGGTGGCGTTGCAGAATGAGACGCTGGCGGACGGCTCGCCTAAGTACGAGTGCTATTTCTTTATTGCGGACTGGCACGCTTTGACTACTGATTATGCGGACCTCAGCGAACTGCAGCCGAACATTCGTCAAGTGGCGTTGGATTTTCTTGCCGCGGGACTCGATCCGGAGCGGTCAACGATCTTTGTGCAGAGCGATGTGAAGCTCCATGCCGAGTTGCATGTTCTGTTGAGCAATATCACGCCGCTAGGTTGGCTGGAGCGCGTGCCGACGTATAAGGACCAGCAGGAGCAACTGAAAGAGAAGGACCTGGCGACCTACGGCTTCCTCGGTTACCCCGTGCTTCAGTCGGCCGACATCCTTATCTATCGAGCTGATGCGGTCCCAGTCGGCCAGGATCAGGCGGCGCATGTGGAGATCACGCGCGAGATTGCGCGGCGGTTCAACCATCTGTACGGCAGCAAGCGTGGCGCGGCGGATGCAAAGTCGGACAAGGAACGTCTGGCCGAGCTGGAGCAGGAGACGGACGTGCGCGAGATACTACCGGAGCCGAAGGTGTTGCTGACGCCGAGTCCGAAGCTGCCGGGCACGGATGGGCGCAAGATGTCGAAGAGCTACGGGAACACGATCCTGCTGAGCGATCCTGAAGATCAAATTCGCGCCAAGCTGAAGACGATGGTGACCGACCCGGCGCGGGTGCGGCGGACCGATCCCGGGAATCCAGATATCTGTCCAGTGTTCGATCTGCATAAGGTCTTCTCGAGCGCCGAGCTGCAGGCGCAGGCTGCGGAGGGCTGCCGGACCGCGGGCATCGGGTGCATCCAGTGCAAGGGATGGGTGGCGGATGCTGTGGTTGCCGAGCTGAAGCCCATTCAGGAACGGCGGCAAATGTACGAAGCGTCGCCCAACCTGGTCGATGAGATTCTCGACGCCGGCGGAAGACGCGCGTGGAAACAGGCCGACGCAACAATGAGCAAAGTCTGCGCTGCGATGAAACTGCGGTATCGGAGCACGAGCCTCTAATGGCAGATGACCTAAGACAAGCGGGGCACTCCAACTCCGATGAGCACCTTGCGGCTGTGGCGGAGCCGCTGGTGCTGACGCCGCCGGCGGTGCAGGAGGTACCAGCCCCTTCGGATGCGGGTGCGAAGGATGCGGCTAAGAGGGCTCCGGAGGAGGCGTCGCAGTCACCGTTTTCGATCACGGTCGGGCAGGTGTATGACGGGCCGCTGGACCTGCTGCTGGACCTGATCCGCAAGCAGAACATCGACATCTACGACATCCCTATCGGGCTGATCACGGCGCAGTTTCTGGAGTATTGCCAGCAACTGAAGCAGGCAGACGTGGATGCGGCGGGCGAGTTCATCTACGTGGCGTCACTGCTGATCCACATCAAATCCAAAATGCTTTTGCCGCGCGACCCAGCTGAGCTGACCGGCGGGTTGGAGGCAGAAGACCCTCGGCGCGAGCTGGTGGAGCGGCTGCTGGAACATGAGCGCTTCAAGGCCGCGGCGCAGATGCTGCGCGAGAAGCAGCATGTGGAAGAGGCGACGTGGTCCAACCCCGGCATGCGCGGCTTCCTGCGCGAACAGGATGGCGATGCGGCGGTGAGCGGCGATCTGGAGCAGGAGATTGCCGCGGACGCGCTGGATGTGGCGCGCGTGTTTCGCGATGTGCTGGAGCGGATGCGGGCGCGGCCGGTGCTGGACGTGAATCCGGAGACGGTGACGGTGGCGCAGATGATCCAGTATGTGAAGCAGCGGCTGCTGATGGAAGACCGTCCGGTGAGCCTGCGCCGGCTGCTGCACTCGACGCACTCGGAGCGCGCGCTGATCTGTCTGTTTCTGGCGATGCTGGAGCTGGTGCGATTGCAGGCGGTGCTGCTGCATCAGCCGCGCGACCTGGGCGACATCCTGGTGAAGAAGTCCGACGACTTTGACCGGGTGTTTGCGGAGCAGGCTGCCGCGCGGGACGACTGGCGGTAGGCTGGATTTAAAAAGCAGATTCCTTCGCATTCGCGCTGAAGCGCGAACGCTGCGGAATGACAAATGCGAGCTGTGATCGTTAGGTCCGTATCGGCCCAAGCCGCGCTACATCTTTCCGGAGCCGATGTCGGCGAGCTGGTTGGCGGGATTGTCTGCGTCGAGAAAGGTTGCGATGGTGGCGTCTAGCTTGCCCTGCGCGGCGAGGATGAAGTCGATGGCGTCGCGACCGGCGCCGTGGCCACCGGGGTTGGGTGTGATGTAGTGGGCCGCTTCTTTCACCTGCGGGCGGGCGTTGGCGGTGGCGATGGCGAGACCACAGACGCGCATGACGGAGAGATCGACGACATCGTCGCCCACATAGGCGAGTTCGTCGAGCGTGATGGCGGCGCGGCGGAGGATGTCGTCAACCGCCTTCATCTTGTAGGACTGCCCCTGGTAGACGAATTCGAGCTTGAGATCGCGGGCGCGGATGGCGACGGTGGCGGATTCGCGCTTGGTGATGAGGCCGACACGCAGGCCGCCGAGGCGCGCGAGCGTGATGCCGAGGCCATCATGCGCGGCGAAGCCCTTGAACTCGAGGCCGGATTGAGAGCCGTCAGGGTTGGTTTGCGGCAGGAAGTAGAGCTGGCCGTCGGTAAGGACGCCGTCGACGTCGAAGATGAGGACTTTGACGCGGCGCGCGCGGTCTTCAGCGGAGAGAGTCATGCATCGATGATAGCGAGTCAGCAGGGCAGCAATTGGAATAGGGTGCAAGCGCCGAAAGCCGAAGGGGATGACGTCGACGTATCCGTGAAGCCGCGCGAGGAGCATGCGCGAGCGTGCTTCAGGCGGAGCGTTTTTCCTGGACAAGCTGCAACGCGTGTATTTTTGTTTCCGGCACCGCGCCGTGGCGGCACGCCGAGGAATACGGATAAAGTTCGGCCGCGGCGGCGAGATGGGCGCGAACCGGGATCTGGTGCATGAAGGCGCGGACGATCTCAAGGTCGCGCAGGTTAGCGACGGAGTAGCCGGTGAAGCCGGATTGCCAGACGGGCAGTTGCGAATCGAGGCGGTAGAGGAAGCCGTGCTTGATGAGTTCTACGGCCTGGTCGAGCGTCATGCCCTGCGGCGTGAGGAGCAGATGCACGTGGTCCGGCATGACGACGTAGGCGTGCAGCTTGTAATGGCCGACGGTGCGGTAGTGCAGCAGAGTGTCGATGAACAGGTCGGCGATGCGCGCGATCTCGAAGATCGGGCGCTTGTCATGCGTGGAGAGCGTGACAAACGCGATGCCGGGACGGTAGGGTTGGGCGGCCTTCGCCATGATCCCGATGCTAGGTGCGCGCGCGGCGGAGGCGTATCCCACGAACGGGGAGTCCGCATGACGATGGTTTGCGAGGAGGGTGTCCAACCGCAAAGGCTGAAATGGCGTCCAAGCGAGGTGATCCGCCAAAGGGACGGGGCTGAAAAGCCCAGGGAAAGAAGGGAACTTCATGCAACGCAAGTTACTGCCCGGCAGGCCGTATCCGCTGGGCGCAAAGGCGAGTTCCAGAGGAACGAATTTCGCGGTTTATTCCGAACATGCGACGCAGGTGCATGTTTGCCTGTTCGATGAGGCGGGCAAGGAGACGGACTGCATTGCGCTGCGAGAGCACACAGCGTTTGTATGGCACGGGCTGGTGCTGGGGGTAAAACCGGGGCAATTGTATGGCTTCCGCGTGGATGGGCCATGGGAGCCGGAGAAGGGGTTGCGCTTCAATCCGAAAAAGCTGCTGGTCGATCCGTATGCGGAGGCGATCTCAGGCGAGGTGGACTGGAAGGCGCCGATCTTCGGACACAAGATGGAGAACGACCTGGAGCGCTGCGACCAGGACGACGCGGCAGGAGTGCCGAAGAGCGTTGTTGTGGAACACCGTTTCGACTGGGATAATGACTGCCCTCCGGAGACGCCGCTGGCGGACTCAGTGATTTACGAGGTGCATGTCAAAGGGTTTTCGAAGAGCAATCCCAATGTGCCGGAGAAGCTGCGCGGGACCTATGCCGGACTGGGGCACCCGGCGAGCATCGACTACCTGAAGTCGCTGGGCGTGACGGCGGTTGAGCTGCTGCCGATCCACGAGATGGTGGATGACGGTCATCTGCTGGACCGCGGCCTCCGGAATTACTGGGGCTACAACACGCTGGGATACTTCGCGCCCGCTGCTCGGTATAGCTCGAGCGGCGGCCAGGGTGGACAAGTGCGGGAGTTCAAGGAGATGGTGAAGGCGCTGCATGCGGCGGGCATCGAAGTGGTCCTGGATGTGGTGTACAACCACACCGCCGAGGGCAACCATATGGGGCCGATGCTGAGCATGAAGGGTATTTGCAACAAAACATATTACAGACTAATGGAGGGCGACGAGCGGCATTACATGGACTACACCGGCGCGGGCAACACGCTGAACGTGCGCCATCCGCAGGTGCTGAAGTTGCTGATGGACAGCCTGCGCTACTGGGTGACGGAGATGCATGTGGACGGCTTCCGCTTCGACCTGGCGGCGGCGCTGGCGCGCGAGCTGCACGATGTAGACAAGCTGGGCGGGTTCTTCGACACCATCCACCAGGACCCGACGCTGGCGGACGTGAAGCTGATTGCCGAACCATGGGACGTGGGAGACGGCGGCTACCAGGTGGGAAATTTTCCAGTGCTGTGGGCGGAGTGGAACGGGAAGTATCGCGACACGGTGCGAAAGTTCTGGAAGGGCGATGGCGGACAACTGTCGGACTTCGCGTACCGGCTGACGGGCTCAAGCGACCTCTATCAATACGACGGGCGCAAGCCTTACGCGAGCATCAATTTTGTGACCGCCCACGACGGCTTCACCATGTGCGACCTGGTGAGCTACAACGACAAGCACAACGAAGCGAACGGCGACAACAACCAGGATGGCGAATCGAATAACAATTCCTGGAACATGGGCGCTGAGGGGCCGACGGACGATCCGGAGATCGATACTCTGCGTGAGCGGCAGATCCGCAATTTTCTGGCGACGCTGCTGTTGAGTCAGGGCGTGCCGATGATCTGCGGGGGCGACGAGTTTGCTCGGTCGCAGCGCGGCAACAACAACGGCTACTGCCAAGACAACGAGCTGACCTGGTATGACTGGAAGCTGGATGAGTCTCGCGTGCGGCTGATGGAGTTTACGCGGCGGCTGGTGAAGCTGCGGCTGTCGCATCCGAATTTGCACCGCAGAAAGTTCTTCCAGGACAGGACGATCCGCAAAAACGTGATTCGCGACATTGCATGGTACGGGCCGGACGCCAACGAGATGCCGGAGGAGGCGTGGAACGCGGAGTGGACGCGGTCCATGGCGATGATGCTGAACGGCAAGACACTGCAGGTCTCCGATGAGAACGGCGATCCGCTGACGGATGACAGCTTTCTGATCCTGGTCAACGCCTCGCACGAGGGTGTGGAGTTTACGCTTCCGCCGGTGCCGAACGGCTCGCCGTGGTCGCAAGTGATGGATACCGAGAACATTGAGGACCCGTTTGAAGAGGCGAAGGTTGGAGACAAGGTGATCGTCGGCGGGCGGGCGATGAAGCTCTTTAGCGACAGCGCCGATGTGCTGACGCGGCTGAACGAGCCGTTGCGAAAGACTGACCCGGAGAACCCGACCGTACCCACGGGCAGGTCCGCGGCGGCCAAGCCGCAGCCGGGAAGCGCGGTTACGGCCTAACCGGTATGGCTGGAAAAAAGAAGAGGAGCATCGCTGCTCCTCTTCTTCGCGTCAAGTTTCGAATCAGCCAACGACTGTCTGTTGCTTACTTCTTTTTCAGCTCCGGCGAATACGCTTCGCCGTGACGCTGCACGCGCGCGGGGTCGAAGTTCTGCGTGCCCTGCGTATCCCATGATGCGCCGGGCGGCACGAGCACGGTGTCCGCCGTGCGGTCACTGGTCTCGCCGGTGCGGACCTCAACGCGGCTGGCGTCGACGCCCTTTTCGGTGACGAGGTACTGCTTGATGTTGAGCGTGCGCTCGGCGGCGGCGTCGGGCTTTTCATCCGCACCGTGTTTGCCGACGATCACGAGCAGCGAGGTGGTGTCGCGGCCGAGGGCGAGCGCAATGTCATCGAGGCATCCCTTGGCCTCGTTGTCCACGCGCACCGGGCGTTTCTTGTCGCGCTCAAAGGAGATGCTGCAGAGCTTCTGGGCCTGCGGCGCGGGCGGTGCTGGAGGCGGAGGAGGCGCAATGAGGCTGACGGTGGTCGTCGCACTGGCAGCATGGCCCTGATCGTCCACGGCGTTGCAGGTGACGGTGACGTTGCCGGGCGGCACGTCCGCGGTGGCCAGTGTGGCGTGTGTGCCGTTGGCCGTGACCTGGCCGGCGCTGGCGCCAAAGGAGTAGGTGAGCGGGCGGTTCTGCGGACTGCGCGCGTCGGCGCTGATAGTGGCGTAGCCTCCGGGCGCGATGCTGGCGGGGTTCGCGGAGCAGGCCACGGTGGGCGGCTGGTAGGCCATGACGCGGAAGCTGGCCGAGCAGGTGGCGTGGCGATTGGCCGCGGCGCCCTCGCTGACGACACCGCCGACGGTGTAGTCCCCGGGCGCAAGGCCGGTGGTGACGACGCTGTTATTGGGCGAGTCGGTCTGCGGCTTGATCTGGCCGCCGGTAGTGTTCCAGATATAGACCGGCAGCAGATGCTTGTTCTCTTCGAGGTTCAGCGTCTTGCCGGTGACGGAGACCGGATCGCCGGGATAGACGGAGACGGGCTGCGCCTCGCAGGCGTAGGAGGCAGGCATGGGCGGCGCGGACGCGCCGAAGCGGAGCACAAAGCCTGCGCTGGCGCGGATGGCGTAGATCTCACCTTCGCCGCCGGTGAGGGTGTTGGGGGCGATCTGCTGTCCGAAGTTGGCGCGCGCGTACTGGAAGTCGACCTCCGGCAGGCGGAGTGCG
Source organism: Acidobacteriaceae bacterium (assembly GCA_036511765.1). Taxonomy (GTDB): domain Bacteria; phylum Acidobacteriota; class Terriglobia; order Terriglobales; family Acidobacteriaceae; genus Edaphobacter. The sequence continues at coordinate 11,560 of DATCBR010000347.1, forward strand.
AGGCGGTTGTGGAAGGCAGGCAGGATAAAGTCGATGCCGCCGCCGCCGTTCGCGCCCCAGCCCCACACGCACTGGTTGGAGCTGCCGCTGTGCTGGTAGGAGGGGCCAATCTGCGCGCCGCCGCCGAGCGCCTGCACGAAAGGGACGACGCGGCCCATCTGGTGGCGATATTTGAGGCCGCCCTGCAGGGTGGAGAAGCAGTAGTCGGGACTGTTGAACTGCTTGCCGTACTCGGCGTCGATGCCCCAGTTTGGCTTGAAGTATGCAGTGACGCCCCCGATAGCGCCCATGGGAAGCGCGTCATACTCCTGGCCGTAGAGGTTGCTGGAGAAGGGGCGGAGATAGGAGTAGCTGCCGAAGATGTCGACCTTGGAAGGAGTGGGCGGCTCGGTGCCGGCGGGCGAGGCCTGCGCGGCGCAGGTGTGCGATGAGATCGCGGCAGCGGCAGCGAGCAACAGAGTTGATAACAGCTTGAAATGGCGCGGATGCATCGGCAGTTCCCTCGGGACAAGTGTTGCAAATTCCTGCACCGAAAGGGGCATGGAGGAACCGCCTGAGTCACGTCGCGATTCGGTTAACGCTTGACGAGCGAGCGCAGAATGGGCGCGTTCGTCGGCGCGGACACTGAATTGGCTGGCAGAGTCGCGTGGAGAACCATGCCCTCACTTGGCAGCTAACAGCGGGCAGCTAAACTGGAAAGAGCGCATCGATCTCTTTTGCGACGGGGAATGCATATCAGTATTCAGGACATCCCGGTCAATCGGCGCAAGCTGGTGCTGCGCGACTCACTGGGGATACTCGCTCTTCTTCTGACGACGGCCGCGTTGTTTGGCGTGACGCTGCTGCTCTTCCGCAGCTTCAGCGTTCATCGGGGAGAGCTTGCCAGACGGTGGTCGGAACGAGGGCGCGCCGCGTTGAAGGCCGGCAAACCGGATGAGGCGATTACCGCTCTGCGGACCGCGCTGGTGTATGCGCCGGATAGGAGCGAATATGAGCTGCCGCTGGCCGAGGCGCTGGGCCAGACAGGCAGGCCGGAGCAGGCCGAGGAGAGCTACCAGTACTTCATGCGGCTGTGGGCGGCGGAGCCGGGTTCCGGTCCAATCAATTTGCATCTGGCGCGGCTGGCGCGCAAACGCACGGATTCCGAGGAAGCGATCAATTTTTATCGTGCGGCGATCTACGGAACTTGGGCAGGCGGCGGCGTCGAGCAGAGGGCCGAGGTGCGGTTGGAGCTGGCGCAATATCTGATCGAACAGAATGACCCGAAGGCCGCGCGGATGGAGCTGCTGATTGCGGGCGGAGATGCGCAGGATGACTATGGGCGCGACATGAGGATTGGCGGACTGCTGGAGCAGGCAGGGGACCCAGATGACGCCGAGAGCTACTACCGGCGCGCATTGAAGGCGCGCCCACGCGACACCGCGGCGCGCGGGGCCATCGGGCGGCTGGAGGCCCAGCAGGCCGCAATGGAGGCTGCTGCCGCAGCGCAGGCGGCGGCCGCGGCGCAGGAAGCGAATGCGGCAGCGAGCGGCAGCGGAAAGCGCGCCGCGAGATCATCTTCGGGGCGGAGAAGCCCGCGATGAACCACACCGACAGGAACGAGGAAGACGCAGCGTCCAACGCTGTCGAGATCGTGAGCGTTCGCGAGGAGCGGCTGCTGCTGTTGCTTTCGATCTTCATCGGCGTGGTCTCGGGGCTTCTGGTGGTCTCGTTCCGCGTGGCGATCGCGTGGCTGAGTGTGTTGCTGCTGGGCTCCTCGCCACAGCCGCACCAGGTGCGATTGCTGGTCCTGCCTGCCGTCGCCGGTCTGGTGATTGCATTCCTCGTCCGTTATGCGTTCCCCGATGCGCGCGGCAGCGGCGTGAACCAGACGAAGGCAGCGCTCTATGTCCGTAACGGGTATGTCTCGGCGCGGACCATGATCGGCAAATTTCTTCTCTCGGCGCTGGCGATTGGCAGCGGGCATTCTCTGGGGCCGGAGGACCCGTCGCTGCAGATCGGTGCGGGGGTTGCGTCGCTGATTAGCCGGAGGTTCGGCCTGTCGCGGGCGCGGCTGCGGGTGTTTGCGCCGATTGGCGCGGCGGCCGGCCTGGCGGCGGCGTTCAATGCGCCCATCTCGGCCATCCTCTTCGTCATTGAAGAGGTGATCGGCAACTGGAGCGCGGCGGTGCTGGGTTCCATCGTGCTGGCGGCGATCTCCAGCGTCGTCGTCGCGCGCTCGTTCTGGGGGGCGGATGCGATGTTCCGCATTCCGCAGGTGACCCTCGCCGATCCGCGTGAGTTGCTGGCCTATGCAGTGCTGGGCGTTGTGGGCGGGTTCGCGTCGCTGCTCTTTACGCGGGCGCTGGGATGGCTGCGTCCTGCGCTACGCCGTCAACCTGCGAACTGGCAACTGATGCAGCCGGCTGTTGCGGGATTTCTGGTGGGCTGCATCGGATACTTCGGCCTGCCGCAGGTGATGGGCGCGGGGTACGACGGGATCGACGCGGCGATGCAGGGGCAGTTTGCGTGGAAGATGTTGCTGCTGCTGGCGCTGTTCAAGATCGTCGCGACGACACTTTCCTTCTCCAGCGGAACGCCGGGCGGCATGTTCGCGCCGACGCTATTCATCGGCGCGATGCTGGGCGCGGCGGTGGGCACAGTGGAGCAGCACTTCTTTCCGCACTTAGTCACGGGATCGCTGGGGTCGTATGCGCTGGTGGGCATGGGCGTGCTGTTTGCGGCGTTCCTGCGCGCGCCGCTGACGTCGATCTTTATGGCGATGGAGCTGAGCCAGAACTATTCCATCGTGCTGCCGGTGGTCCTGGCGAACACGATTGCATATCTGATCGCGCGCGGGCTGCAGCCGGTGCCGATCTTCGAAGTCTTCACGCACCAGGACGGCATGCATCTGCCCTCCATGGAGGAGCGGCGCGAAGAGCGCGACCTGCATATGGAAGATGCGATGCAGCCCGTAAGCGTGCCCGTGCTGCAGGGCGGCGAGACGGTCGCCGCCGCGGCAGCCGCTCTGGAGCAATACGGGGATGTCGCTGCAGGCGTGCCTGCGGTGCTGGTGCATTGCAGCGATCGGCTCTGGTACGCGGCAACCCATGCAGAGATGGAGGAGATCACCGGCGCCGCGCGCGAAGGCGATCTCTTCACCTCGCAGCAGACGCTGGAACAGCGGCTGGGCGCAGAGCGCACGCCGGTGATATTTCCCGATCTGCCGCTGGATGCGGCGCTGCCGCACTTCCGGCGCTGGCCGCTGCTGCCGGTGACCAACCGTGCGGTGTGGGGTGCGCTGGAGGGCACGGTATCGCTGGAAGAGGTGTTGCGGCGGTACCAGCAGCTTTAGTTTCTGCCGTATCCTTAATGGCGATGGGTCGCAGCCTCTACATCCTTGCCGCGTCGTTGACTTTGTTCGCGATGATCTCTTGCGGCATCTCCTACACCAATATTGCGCAGCAGCCGGGCTCGCCGGGAGATGCATCGCTGTGGCGCACCATGGGACTGGCTTTCTTTGTGATCGCGCTGGTCGTCGCGTTGGGCGGGATACTGACCTCGCTGTTTGAGCAGGCGGAGCGACGCGCCGATGATGCGAGGGCGCGGCGCAGCCGGCGCCGCTGAGAATTCGCGCGGATACAATGGAAGAGATGCCCGCAATGTCCGCAATGCGCGGAATGCGCGCGCGGACGCTGAACAGGAGCAGACGGAATGTATGAGATTACGGTGGAGGCGGGCTTTTCCTCCGGCCACTACCTGCGCAACTACCACGGCAAGTGCGAGAACCCGCACGGGCACAACTACCGTGTGCTGGTGACGCTGGCCGGCGCGGAGCTGGACGAGACGGGGCTGCTGCTGGACTTCAAGCTGCTGAAGAATCTGCTGAAGCCGGTGGTGGAGTATCTGGACCACAGGATGATCAACGACCTGGAGCCGTTTACGGAGCTGAATCCGTCGGCGGAAAATCTGGCGCGGTATTTTTTCGACGAGACCAGCAGAGAGCTGCGCGAGATGACGGGCGGGCGCGTGCGGGTGAAGGATTGCACGGTGTTCGAGACGGACACCAGCTTCGCGCGGTACTACGAGTAGGCGGGGACGAGTGTGGCGGGGATGAGCAGAGCGGCGAGGATGAGGGAGCGCATGGGGAATTGTAGGCCGCGCGCGCGTGAGCGGCGAGTATGATGGGCGGCTATGGCTACCTTATTGGTTCTGTATGGCG
>DATCBR010000348.1:0-2396 GCA_036511765.1 Acidobacteriaceae bacterium
TGGTGCTGCCGCTCGATGAGTGGGAGCAGCTCGCGCACCGCCTGCGCGAGGCCAAGATAAAATTCATCGTCGAACCTTACATTCGCTTCCGCGGCGAGATCGGCGAGCAGGCCACCATGTTCTTCCTCGATCCCGCCGGCAATGCCCTCGAGTTCAAGGCCTTCGCCGACCCCAACCAGCTCTTCGCAAAATAGCCAATCCGCCCACAGCTTTCACCCCGCCGCCAGAGCCCTCAGCCAGCCGATAAAGCTCTCAGCACACCCACATTCCGCGCCTCATCCCCCGGAGCATCCACCGGCGTCTCCGCGATGAACGCGCAGTGCGCGAAGCGCTCGTCATGCAGCAGCCGCCGAAACGCCGCAGCGCCAATGGTGCCTTCGCCAATGTGCTCATGCCTGTCGAGCTTCGATCCCATCGCGGCCTTCGCGTCATTGCAGTGCCACACCTTCACTGCGTCGAAGCCCACCGTCGCCTCCACCAGCTTCATGGTCTCGATGTAGCCGTCGTCGCTCACAATGTCGTATCCCGCAACATGCACGTGGCACGTGTCGAGACACACGGCGACCGGCGCGCACGCCTTCAGGCAGTCCACCAGCTCCGCCACCTGCTCCAGCTTGCCGCCAAGCGAAAACTCCGCGCCCGCCGTGTTCTCAATGAGAATTTTGAAGTTCGCGCCCTGCCACTTGAGTCCGTCAATCGCCCGCTCAATCGACTGTGCCGCCAGCCTCAGCCCCTCCTCGCGCGTCAGCCCCTTCCAGCTCCCCGGATGCAGCACCAGATACTCCGCACCCAACGCCAGCGCGCGCTCCACCTCGCCGCGAAACGCGACAACAGAATTCTCCCGCACCGCCTCCGTCTGGCTGCACAGGTTGATCAGATAGCTCGCGTGGATCGCCACTGGCCCCACATCATGCTGCGCACGCAGCTCGCGCATCCTCGCCGCATCCGCCGGGCTGATCTTCGCCGGCCGCCACATGCGCGGGCTGGACGAAAATATCTGGAAGGTGTTTGCGCCCGCTTCGTGCGCGCGGTTCACGGCTGTCCACACCCCGCCCGCAGTGCCTACATGCACGCCGATCCGCCGCGCTCCCGTCTGCTTCGTCATGCTCTTGAGGCTATCGCATTCGAGCGTCGCTTTCAGACGTGCAACCCGCCTGCCCGCCATGTATCATCGCGTTGCCTCCCTGCCCCATCCAGCAAGATGCACGAAAGGACCTGACCGAATGTCCCAACCGCAGAATTACAAGAACCACACCCGCTTCGATCCGCCTTGGCACTTCTTCATCGCGCCGTTTTTGTTGCTGAACGTGCTGTTTTCCATCGCCCTCACAGTCCATCACTGGCCGCAGCATTGGGTCATCATGCTCTGGTGGGACCTGCTCTCTATCGTCCTGCTCATGGCTGTCGGCGTGGCCCGCGGCGCGACCCTGCGCGTGCAGGACCGCACCATCCGCCTGGAGGAGCGGCTCCGCTATCAATCCCTGCTCTCTCCGGAAGACGTGACTCGAAGCCGTTACCTGACGCTGCGCCAGATCATCGCCCTGCGCTTTGCCTCCGATGCGGAGCTGCCGGCGCTCATGCACCGTGCGCTGGACCAGAAGCTTTCCGAAAAGCAGATCAAGCAGGCGATCGTTACCTGGCGCGCGGACACCTATCGCGTCTAGTAAACATCCTGCTGATAGCGCCGGTCTTTCTTCATCGCCTTGATGCGCTCCGCCGCGGCATCCGGTGTGATGCCCGCGCCGTTGGCGATGGCGTCGGCCAGCGCCAGCTCCACGGACTTGGCCATACGCGAAGCATCGCCGCACACGTAGAAGTACGCGCCGCGCTCGATCCACGCGTACAGCTCGGCTGCATGTTCGCGCATGCGGTCCTGCACGTAGATCTTCTCCTTCTGGTCACGCGAGAAAGCCGTATCCAGCCGCGTCAGCGTGCCGTCGCGCAACATCCCCTCCAGCTGCTCGCGATAAAGGAAGTCCGTCGCCTCATGCTGGTCGCCGAAGAAGAGCCAGTTGTCGCCCCCGGCGGCTGCAGCCTGGCGCTCTTCCAGAAATGCGCGGAAGGGCGCAACACCTGTACCCGGGCCAACCATGATCACCGGCGTCGAGCCGTCCTCCGGCAGGCGGAAGTTCTGGTTGGCATGTAGAAACACCGGCAACTTCGTGCCCACGGGTGTACGCTCGCCCAGTTGGCCGCTGCACACGCCCTGTCGCTCGCGCCCGTGAGACTCATACAGCACCACACGCACCGAGGTCTCCGCCACGCCCGGATGCGCACGCTGACTGGACGCAATGGAATACAACCGCGGCACCAGCCGCTGCAGCACGTTGAACAACTCCTGCGGCCGCGTTACCGCGCCAGGAAAATCCGTCAGCAGATCGATGAACTCGCGGCCG
>DATCBR010000349.1:0-4181 GCA_036511765.1 Acidobacteriaceae bacterium
TGCCCTTTGGCGTGCTCGCCTTTCTGCCGCTCTGGCGCCAGCCTTGGCGCATGATCACCGGCATGGCCCGCCTTCCTGCTGCTGGCCGCGATCTCGGTGCATCTGCTGGATCGCGCCAGCGCAGGCTGGTACCTGCACTACGCCTTTGGCACCACACGCCAACTCGCCTTCATCCCGCGCAACGCGATCCTGTTTTTTCCCAACGATCTGATCGGCCCTCTGCCGGTGGCCGCGGCCCTTCTCGCGTTCGCGGCGCTTCTGTCGCCGCCCCGGCTGCGCTCTTCTGCAACCGCGTTCTACGGCATCATGACCGTCCTTCTGCTGGGCGCGGTCGGCTTCGTGCGCGCCCATGATGGCGCCAACATCAACGCCGTGATACCGGCCTACGCCTGGCTCTCCGTCCTGGCAGGTCTCTCCATCCACCGTATTCTGGCCTGGCTGGAGGGACCGTCCGCCGCGCTGACAGCGCACGGCGTCCGGATCGCCGCCTGCGCCGTGTGGCTGGCTCTCTGTGCCCAGCTGCTCGCGCATGTCTATCAGCCGGGCAGATGGGTGCCCTCGCGCGCCAGCCTCGCCTATCGCAATGCATTCCTTGACGACGTGCGCAAAACCCCCGGCGATGTCTGGCTCGTCAATCACAGCTACGACGGCATTCTCGCGGGCAAGCCTCTGCACGCAGAGTGGGACGCCTTCGACGCCATACTTGCGCTGCCCTATCCGCCTGTCGTCGCGGACTTCAATCGCGCCATCGCCCAGCGCCATTACGCCGCCATTCTGCTGGACCGCGCGCCTGAGGCCTATCTGCCCGAAGACGCGCTTACAGGCCCCGCGATCCGGGCGGCCTATGGCCTCAGGTCCGTCGCCCCCGGGGCGGACCAGCCCAATGTCGTCGACCAGCCGGGCTTTGTATTGCTGCCCTGCGGCGACCTCAGCCGGGAGGTGCCCCTGCTTCCGCCCGGGGCATTTCGCAATGCATCCGACTGCGCCGCCGCCGCGGCTCCTGCTCCGCACTAAGCTCTGCGACGCGTGTACTTGCGCTCCAGCGAGGCACTCGCCGATCCTGTCACGGCCCATGTCCGCGCGCAAAACTGCCCGCTGGACTGCCGGGGCGCCTCCCATCAGGCCAGACGGACGGTCCGTAGCGTCAACTTCGATGAACATTGCGGAGTGCTTCCTCAAGTCCTTTCGAGGCAAGATACTGTATGCAGCCCAACGCCCTAGTTCAACAGCCGGTCCTCCAGATGCCCCGTCCCTCCCTTGTTGATTCCGGCGACCGCTCCCGCCGGCCCGATGCCGCGCGGCCGGTTGCTGACCCTGCACTCGCCTGGCAACAGGTGCTGGAGCGCGATCCCCGCGCTGACGGCCGCTTCGTCTATGCCGTGCGCTCGACCGGGATTTACTGCCGCCCAACCTGCCCGAGCCGCCGGCCTGCCCGCGCCCACGTGGACTTCTTCCCCACTGCGGCCGAGGCTGAAGATGCCGGCTTCCGCGCCTGCAAGCGCTGCCGGCCCGAGCTGTCCGTGACGCAGGCAGATCCTCATGCCGCAGCGGTTGCAGAAATCGCACGGCGTTTCGCGGAAAATTCCGGCGAGACGATCCGCCTGACTGATCTTGCCCTTGAGTTCGGCATTCCTCGCCTGACCCTGCTGCGCGCCTTCCGCCGCGTCTTCGGAGTAACGCCCACCGAATTTGCGCGCACACGGCGCATGGACCGCCTTCGCAACTCGCTCCATGCCGCCGCGCCCGCGGCGACCATCACGGACGCGATCTACGACGCAGGCTTCGGCTCTTCCAGCCGCCTGTACGAGGCGGCGTCAGCCACCCTGGGCATGACACCACGCACGCTACGCGCCGGTGCTCCCGGGACCGCCATTACATACACCACGGCGCCGAGCGCCCTTGGGCGCGTCCTCGTCGCAGCGACCGCGCAGGGCATCTGCGCCATCGCCTTTGGACGCAGCGACGCAGAACTCCTAGCCGACCTCCGCGCCCGCTTCGCCCGTGCTAAATTCACGCGCGCAAAGTCCGCCGAAGGTTGGCTCGCCGATGCCGTCGCTTATATCGCCAGCCAGACTACCGAGCATCCTCTCGCTGCAACTTTTCCCCTCGATGTCCGCGCGACGGCGTTCCAGCATCGCGTCTGGAAGGCGTTGCAGCAGATACCGCGCGGCGAGACGTGCAGCTATGCTGCGATCGCGCGCAAACTTGGCCGCCCTACAGCTGCGCGTGCAGTCGCCCGCGCCATCGCAACCAATCCTGTTGCCGTCGTTGTCCCCTGCCATCGCGTCATCGGCAGCAACGGAAGCCTCACCGGCTATCGCTGGGGACTCGAGCGCAAGCAACAACTGCTTGCCGCTGAAAAATCGAAGAAGTAGCAGCTACTGTCAGGACATCATCCCCACGCATCGACCGTTACGAAGCGTGTCGCCGTCCCGGCATGTGCGTCCAGCAACTGCTCCGCCGCGCGCACCGTGTCCATCCGATCTGCGCCCATTGCACGGTGTCCTCCGTCGTGCAGCAGCAGGTTCGAACCGCGTCGGAGCTCGCGGTTCTTTGCAATCCCTGCATTCAGGTTCGCCGCGATTGCATCCACACCGCGCGGCTCCCAATCGAACCCGGTCACGTTCCACATCACTGGGGTCAGCCCCAGTTCACGCGCAATGCGCAGCACCGCCGGCCGTCTTGCTCCAAACGGTGGACGGAAGTATTCAACCCCATCGCCGGTGATGTCTTCCAGCACCGCGCTGCACTCGGTGAGTTCCTGTCGCACCTTCGCTGCCGGCGTTACGGACAGCTTGGGATGCGTCATCGTATGGTTGCCGACGAGATGCCCGGCGGCATGGACGGCGCGGACCAGATCCGGCCGCTGCCGGGCAAACCCGCCGATGAGGAAGAACGTCGCGCGCACCTCGTGCCGCGCCAGCAGGTCGAGCAGTTGCGGGGTCGCCGCATCGTTGGGGCCGTCGTCGAACGTCAGCGCGATCTCACGCGCATCCTGGCCCGCAATCAGCGTTCGGCCAAAGATCTGCGAGGTAGGTGCGATCGACGCATAGATCACGCCGCCGGCTGCGAGCGCGGCCGCGCCCGCAGCCCCTTCGATCAGCGCCGCGTTGATCAAATCAGCTCTTCCCGCCGTTTGCGCTCTTGCCGTTTGCTGGGCCCCAACCGCTCTCCTTCAGCAGCGCAAAGACCTGTTCCGCGTGCCCCTGCGGCGTCACCTGCTCGAAGACATGCAGCAGCCGCTGGCCTTGGCCGGTGTCCGGGCTTATCACATACGTCGTGCGCGCCACGCCGGTTACGGGTTTGCCGTACATGGTCTTGTTCTGCAACAGGCCGTAGCGCTTGATGAGCACCATCTCGGGATCAGCCAGCAGGTCGTACGGCAGCTCGTACTTCTCCTGAAACTTCTTCTGCGCCTTCACCGTGTCGCGCGAGACGCCGAAGACAACAATGCTCGCCTTCTTGAACTGCGCGAATGCATCGCGGAAGCCGCAGGACTCAATCGTGCAGCCCGGCGTATCCGCGCGCGGATAGAAGAACAGCACCACCGGCGAATCTTTGTAATCGCTCAGCCGGACCGCTTTGCCGTCCTGATTCTGAAGCTCGAAATCTTCCACCTTGTCGCCAGCATGCATCGCATCCACCTCTTCGGCCCTCACGAAGTTTGTCGCAATCCGTCCAGCCCCGCCAGCGTCTTGTCGAGCGAGGCTGCGTCCTCCACATTCAGTACCGGCAGAGTCGAGTCCTTGCCCAGAATCTGCTTCATCAGACCGCTCAGCACGCGCCCTGGGCCCACCTCAACAAAGTGCGATGCGCCCTCGCGCACCAATAGCTCGATGCACTCCACCCAGCGTACGGCGCCCGTCACCTGGCTGACCAGCGCGCTGCGCGCGGCATCGCCGGTCGCCACCAGGCTCGCGCTCACGTTCGCAGCGACAGGAAACGTCGGGTCGTGGAACTTTAGCCTTTCGAGATCGCCAGCCAGCCTGTCTTGCGCAGGTTGCATCAGCGCGCAGTGGAAGGGCGCGCTGACCGGGAGCATCACGGCACGCTTCGCTCCGGCCTGCTTGCACAACTCCACCGTCCGCTCGACCGCGGCGACCGCGCCCGAGATCACGGTCTGTCCCGGTGAGTTCAGGTTTGCAGCGGCAACCACTGCACGCCGCGCATCGAACTCCTCC
>DATCBR010000350.1:0-6180 GCA_036511765.1 Acidobacteriaceae bacterium
TTCTCCGTGATGGCACGCGAGAAGGGGCTGCCGATCTCCTCTTCGCTGTTCAGCAGCAACGTGACCGGTCTGGTTACTCCGATCTCGCGCAGCACGCGCAGCGCTTTCAGCGCCATGGCCACGCCGGCTTTCATGTCCAGCACGCCTGGGCCGTATATCTTTCCCTTGCTCTCGCGCCAGGGCATCGTGGCGAGCGTACCCAGCGGCCAGACGGTATCCAGATGGCCGAGTAGCAAAATACGTCCACGTCCATCGCTTCGCTTCGGCACCGTGCCCCAGCGAAGCTCCAGCCCATCGCCGAAGCCGCGCTGCCGGTGGCGTTTGACCTTGCAGCCGACCTGCCTGGCCAACTCCTCGGCGATGCGCCCGCAGGCATCCACCGCAGCCTTGTCGTCGCTGGGAGACTCAGCTTCGACCAAGCGGCGCAAGAACTCCACGAGGAACCCGAGGTGTTCCTCAACGGATCGATACAGGGCAATGTTGTCGTTCGATCGACCCATGACCGGGTACCCCCCCCCCAGGTATCTAAGTCATCCAAAATGTGACGCTTACGGCGATTTGGCTACAAGTGCAACATGCAAAACGATTTAACACCTATGTATTTGAAAACACTACGCCGAGAAAGTGATGCGGTGATCCTTAGTTTAAGTATAGCTGGCGGAGAGAAACTCCCCGCCAATTAAATCAAGCGGATAACTGCTTTTCGTTTGTGTTGATTAGAGCCATTTCAGAGGAATCGGGGGCTTGACAACAGAGTTTGCGGCTGTTTGTGCCAATAGTGTGGCCAATTTGCCACAGTGTGGGATGCGGGGCCGCACGTATTGTGGAGGTGAGATTGGAGAGCACGCCTGTCGCAAGCCGCACACCCCGAACAGACTATCGGCGACGCGGTCGACTTCCGCGGGATCGGCCTCCACTCCGGTGCGCCGGTGAATATGCGGCTGGTCCCCGCGCCCGCGGGTTCCGGTATCGTCTTCCGCCGGACGGACCTGGACAACTTTGAGATCCCCGCCAACGGCCGCAACGTCGCCAAGGTGAGCTACGCTACCAGCCTGATGCGCGGGTCGGTGCTGATCTCCACCACAGAGCATCTGCTCTCGGCGCTGATCGGCTATGGCGTCGACAATGTCATCGTTGAGATCGACAACCTGGAACTGCCCATCCTGGACGGCTCCGCGCTGCCTTATGTCGAGGCCTTCGCCGCGGCCGGCCTGAAGCAGCAGCGCCGCCGCCGCGAATACCTGCGCATCCTGAAGCCAGTGGAGGTTCGCGAGGGGACCAAGTTCATCGGCGTCTATCCCGGCACAGGCTATGGCGTGGACTACACCATCGACTTTCCCCGGCCCATTGGATGCGAGACCTTCGCCACCGATCTTGAGGCCGCGGGCGACTACGCCCGTCTGATTGCTCCGGCGCGCACCTTCGGCTGGCGCGAGGACGAGGCCAAGCTGCGCGACATGGGACTGATCCGCGGCGCTTCGCCCGAGTGTGCCATCATCCTGACGGCTGAGGGCGTGCAGAACCCGCCGCTGCGCTTCCCCGATGAGTTCGTGCGGCACAAGGTGCTGGACCTGATCGGCGACCTTGCCCTCGCGGGACGCCGCATCCAGGGCCGCGTGATCGCGGAGCGCGCCGGACACGCCATGCATACTGCGCTGGTGCAGCGGCTGCTGAAGGACCGCTCCGCGTGGGAGCTGGCGCATGGTTTCGATGCGGTCACGGAAGACTCCGCGACGCGTTCGGCCCCGTCTTCCTTCCGCGCGAACGCTCTTCCCGCTCACGCCTGATGGCAGTCCATCCCCAGGGCGTAGACCTTCGCCTTGCGCAACTCTCCGACCTTGCCGCCATCATGGAACTGCTTGGTCGAGTGGTGACACGGATGCAGGCCGCCGGCAATCATCAGTGGAACGCGGAATATCCGAACGAAGCTACCTTCACGCGCGATATGGAACTGGGACAGTTATGGGTCGCGGAGACAGAGAGTGGGGCCGTTGCCGGTGTTGCTGCCATCACCACCGATCAACAGCCCGAATATGCCGACGCCGGATTAGACATCCATGAGACAGCCATCGTCGTCCATCGCCTGGTTGTTGACCCTGCGCAACGCGGCGCAGGCATCGCGACCGTGCTGATGCGGCACGCTGAGGCAATCGCACGCGAGCGCGGCATTCTCATTCTGCGGCTAGACACCAACACGCAGAACTTCGCGGCGCAGCGGTTCTTCGTGGGCCTTGGTTATGTGCTCGCGGGCGAGGTCAGCTTTGCTGGGCGGACGGGACTGCGGTTCCTCTGTTACGAAAAGCGCATTGAGTTGTAGAGATGCGGATGGAAAAGCCCGCGGCTTAAAGCCGCACGCGTCATGCTCTGGTTGACCGCGCGCTAAAGCGCGCTGCTACTCCGGAAGGCCCGCATGAAGATTCTCAGTGCCTGTTTAGCCGGGCATTGAAAAGGTGTTCGGCTGGTGTTTCCGTTCGAGCTGTCAGGCGCTGGTCCCGCGGCGCGGCGAGCGTATCCATGGGAGCGTAAAGAGTGTGAGCGCCGATTGCACTGCCAGCAGCACTGCGATCAGGAGGATGTAACCTTCGAAGTCGTAGCCACGCAGCACACCCACGAAGGCCTTTCCCGAGAGCCAGAACATCGTCACGCATCCCATCATGGCGAGATAGCGCAGCGCCTTATAGCGAAGATGCAGCGCGGCGATGGTGACCAGCGCCTGAGAGACGATGGAGCCGGCAATGCCGAGCTGGCCCGCGTAGCCCGGATGCCGGAGGCGAAGGTCCATTGCGCCCAGCCACAGACCGCACAGACCGGTGAAGGCGCATAGCAGAATGAGCGTGGGTCCGTCGCTGAAAACGGTCCGCAAACCACGCGGCGCGAAGCTGATAGTCTGCCGCAGATACCAGAGCTTCGCGGGGCCGGCGCCGCGGGACTCCGCGCGTTCGTGGAACTCCTCACGCAGATCGCCGGCGATGGTTTCGCGGTTATACGCAGGCAAAAGCATTCGCAGCAGACGCTCCATCCATGCAGGTGGGTTGATTCGATCGTTTCGGTCAATTCGGTTCATGCCGTTGCCTCCAGTGGCCAGCGCTTGCCGCGCCATGCCTTTTCCAATGCACCACGGGCATCATTCAGTGCCGCTGCCCCGGCAGCAGTCACTCGGTAAAAGCGCCGGGGAAGACCGCCGCGCGCCGGCGTCCCTCGCTCCAACCGTGACGAGAGCAGGCCCTTGGTCTCCAGCCGGTCCAGCGTCGCATACACCGCGCCGGCGGAGATGGTGCGTTCCTTAGGGGAGCCTTGCTGCACACCGCGCAGCACAGCGCGACCGTAGGCTTCTTCCTCCAGGCCGAGCACGGCCAGTAAAACGATCTGTTCAAAGGTCCCGAGGAGTTCAGCCATGTCTACAAAATAGACATGGCGGCTAAAGCTGTCAAGCATTGATTTCCCCGATGGCGAAGATGGGAGGAGCACACAGCATTTCGGCGACGTATGGCCAGCGGATAATCGAAGTATGCCTCTGGCCGCCATTGCGCTTGGATCGAACCTCGGCAACCGCGAGGCGAACCTGCGCGAAGCCATTCGCCGCTTGCGGGGGTTGGGCGAGGTACGCGCCGTCTCGTCGTTTCACGAGACTGAGCCGGTGGGCTATACCGATCAGCCGCGGTTCCTGAATGCCGCGCTGCTGCTGGAGACGGAGCTTGCGCCAGTCAATCTGATGGCTGCGCTGCTCTCCATCGAGCGGGAGCTTGGCAGAGACCGCGCTCTATCGCCGGCCAAAGGCCCGCGAACGATCGATCTGGATTTGCTGTTGTATGACGCGATGGTGCTTCATGTGGAAGCGGACGCCACGCACCCGTCGCTTACGCTGCCGCACACGGAGATGCACAAGCGCCGCTTCGTGCTTGCGCCGCTGGCCGAGATCGCGCCGGGGATGATTCATCCGACAAGCGGACGCAGCATTGCGGAACTGCTCGCCGCTCTGCCGAAGGAATAAGGCTTGTGGCACGTCGCCATGCGCACGCAAATGCGCAGCGCGAAGCGGTTAGTTCTTCGGCTCCTGTTGCGGGCGGTCGGTGCCGGCCTTGTGTCCGGGGCGCGCTCGATTGCCCCAGTCCCAGCGATAGCCGACGATGCCCTTGACGATGAGGTGGTCCGTAGCCGCCGTGGGGCCGAGGCCGACGCCGAAGTTGATCTCCCACTTGGGCGAGACGTTCAGGTCGGTGACGGCGAAGATCTGCTGCTGCTGGTCATGCAGGCCGGAGGGCGAGGTAAGGCGGCCGTAGTCGGCGTAGTACTCGAGGCCGGCGTTCACCTTCTTTGTGAAGTCGTAGCCCACCTTGGCGCCGGGCGCGAAGTCCAGGCCATCGTCTACACCGGGGCCGTGCCAGGTGCGTTCGAGCGCGGGATTGACGGCAAAATACCAACGGCCAACTGTCTTGTCGATGATGGGGCGGATCTCCCACGTCCATGTGTCGGGCGAGTAGACCGCGCGCTGATAGCCGATCTCCATGGAGAGCGAGGCGCCGACCGGCCAGTGCCAACTGTCCGGCACACGCACGCGCGGGCGGATGTGATCGCCCACCCATTGCACGCCGTGGCCCGACTGCTCCGAGGTAAAGATGTAGAAGCCTACCTCGGACCACTTGGTGAGGCCTTCGGTCAGCTCGATGGTCTCGTGCTCCTGATGGTTGGTGGGAAAGACGCCGTCGATGATGTTCTTCTGCCCGTCTGGGGTGAAGTTCGAGTGCAGCTCGATCATCAGGTTCTTCGGCTCGACCGTCTCCGAGCCGTAGACCTGGATCTCATAGTTGCCCTGCGCGCGCGCGTGCGGAACAGCCAGCAGCGGTGCGAGTGCGGCGGCGAGGATGAGGAGACGAGTGGGACGGAATGAGAGGCGAGGATTCATGTAGGGATTAGGCAATCATATCTAGGGACGGGGATAGCCGTTAGCCGCGAATGAGATTGAGTTAGCTGATTGGCTCCGTTATTCCGCCGGCGACCGCGCCGAGAACGATCAACGGCTCGCGACCGTTAATGACTGCGGCAGGCAGCGGCACGTCGATCGGATCGAGCGAGAGGTCCTGCTGGGAGGCGAAGAAGCGGAGGAAGGCGCGGCGCTGGCGCGTGGTGTGGTCGCGAATCGTGCCGCAGAGCATGGGAGAGGCAGCTTCGAGTGCATCGAGCGTGCGCGCGATGGTGACCGGCTCGGGGACATCGAGGACAACCTCATGGCCCGAGATTCCGACCAGGGTGCGCAGATGCGTGGGAAGTTCGACGCGGATGAGGGGCATGGATGGAACCTCGGGCGACCGGTCAATCGATCAGATCATTCGAGAGCTGCCGCACGAGTTCCGAAGTAACTGGCGACCCGCTTCCACGTACCGGCAACAGAGGAACGCCGTTGCGCGTTTTTCTCGCGGATACAGAACCCATTAGCGCTGTCCGAACAAGCTGCGAGATGACCCTTCCGACGCTCCTATCCTCGATTGCAGCCAATTCCCGGGCTGCCGCAAGCACATCGTCGTCAATGGAAAGCGTGGTCCTCATGTTCGGATTGTACGCATCTAACACCACGTATCCTGCATCAGCATTGGAATAGAACCTCCGAGATGCCGGCCCTATTTGCGTCCGTCGCGTGTGATTTTGCCGGGCTCTCAATCCAGCGTCTGCGCTTCAACGGAGAGCACTGGTGGAAGATCGCGCACGATGGCGGCCCAGGAATCGCCTGAGTCGGCGGAGGCATAAATTTGCCCACCGGAAGTCCCGAAGTAGACGCCGCATTGATCGAGGCGGTCGACGGACATGGCATCGCGCAGGACGTTGACGTAGCAGTCGCGCTGCGGGAGACCTTTGCCAAGCGGCTCCCAGTCGTTGCCGCCGGTGCGGCTGCGGAAGACGCGCAACTGGCCGCCGGGGACGAAGTGTTCCGAGTCGCTCTTGATGGGCACGACGTAGAGCGTTTCGGGCTCGTGCGCATGCACATCGATCACGAAGCCGAAGTCTGTGGGCAGGTTACCGGAGACCTCATGCCAGTTGTCGCCTGCGTCGTCGGACCGCATGACGTCCCAGTGCTTCTGCATAAAGAGCGTGTTGGGACGCGAAGGATGTGCGGCGATGTGGTGGACGCAGTGGCCCACCTCGGCGGTGGGATTGGGTATGAAGTTCGAGACCAGACCCCGGTTG
>DATCBR010000351.1:0-5073 GCA_036511765.1 Acidobacteriaceae bacterium
TAGACCTGGTGGGCCATAAAGCGGCTCCAGCCATAACGCTCGCTGACGGAGAGGGCCTTCATCAGATGCCAGCCGGAGTAGTTGGAGCAGGCGATGTAGCGGACCTTCCCTGCGCGCACAAAGCCATCCAGCGTGGAGAGCGTCTCCTCGATGGGCGTGAGACTGTCAACCTCATGCATGTGGTAGATGTCGATGTAGTCGGTACCCAGGCGCTTGAGCGAGCCATCGAGCGCGCGGATGAGGTGGTAGCGCGAGGAGCCAACGTCGTTCGCGCCGTCGCCGTGGCGGAAGGTGGCCTTGGTGGAGATGAGCACGTCCTCGCGCTTGAGGTGGGCAATGGCCTTGCCCAGCACGGTTTCGCTGCGGCCCATGGAGTAGATGTCGGCGGTATCGAAGAAGTTGAGGGCCGCCTCCATGCAGATGTCGACCATCTTCTGCGCCTCGGCGAGGTCTTCGGTGGCGCCCCAGGCGTCGAAGAACTCGTCCTTGCCGCCGAAGGTGCCGCAACCGAAGCAGAGCTCCGGCACTTTAAGGCCGGAGCGGCCAAGTAGTCTGTATTCCATAGGAATCTCCAGTATTGCCGGAAGGAATTTTGATTCCAAGCCCGGCGACATGCGTCCAACGCTTGAAGTCTATTGTTACCCAGCGATAGGGTTGGATGCGACCATGCACGTGACTTCACTTTGACGATACGAGGGATGCGATGAACGTTCGGACAATTGCAGCAATCTTCCTTGGCCTTGCGCCGGCGGTGTTTGCGCAGACCCAGGCTGATCCGTGCGCGACGGCGCCAGCGACTTGCGCCACGCTGATTACAACGCGCGCGACCAGCGAGGCACGCATCCCGAATACCGTGGTGGACGTTTCAGTTGCGGTGAATGCGGCGGGCAAGGACATGCCCGAGGTGCAGCGGGCGCTGGCGACGCAATCGAACGGATTGCTGGCGTATCTGCGCGGGCAGAAGGTGGAGCGGCTGATTACGGCGAACATCAACTTCTCGCCCGACATGCGCTCGCAGAAGAATGGGCCTGACAAGACGGTCGGCTACAACGGCTCGGAGCAGGTCAGCTTCCGGACTACACCTGAGAAGGCGCCGGACATCCTGGCCGGGGTACTGACGAATGGCGCGAACGAGATCACTTCGACCACATTTACGCCCACCGAGCAGGAGATCGCGGACGCGCGCAAGAAGCTGTCAGAAGATGCGACCAAGACGGCGGTGGCGCAGGCGGATGCGATTGCTCGCACGGCGGGGATCCATGTGGTCGCGGTGCGGAATATCAATGTGGATAACGGCTTTGTTCAGCCAATGCGCGTAGCCAATGGAATGATGTTTGAAGCAGCAAAGGCCCAAGCCCCCGTGCCGATGCAGGCCGCCTCCGGCGATCAGCAGCTCTCCGTCACTGTGAACATTACGGCTGCAGCGATGCGTTGAGGGCTGCGCAGCGTGAGTCAGCCGCCTGCATGGTGCGCGGGCGGTTCGACGCCATGCAGGATGGCCCAGATCATGAGGACGGAGCCAAGCATCTGCAAGGAGAAGCCAAAGAGCACGCAGTAGAAGCCCACCAGCGAGGTCGAGCGGCTTTCAGTGTCTTTGGACAGGCCTGCGGCGATGCGGATACGGTTGCGGCCGTTGGTGGGTCCCTTGCGGAAGGCCCACACGATGCGGCCCAGCTCGCTGAACAGCTTGAGCTTTTTGAAAGCAAAGTAGCCATTCATCTGCAGGAAGGCTCCCACCATGGCGATGGCGCTGCCTGCGCCTGCAACGGCAATGCCGGCGAAGTTCAATTTGTCTGGAAAGGTCATATCTCGATGGAAACAACCTCCAGTTCGCCGGAGTCGAAGTCTAACCTGCAGTTCAAGCGAAAGTTGCCAACTACATAGCGATAGAGCCGCTGCGAAGGTGAGAGAAATGGGCTTTGGAAGAGGATGAGGTCGCCGAGAGCAGGATCGGACGCGAGCAGTTTCGCGCCTTCGCGCACTGCATCGATGTCGTCGTCGGTCGCGCCTAGGCGAAGCAGATCGTCGGCGGCCTGCGGGCTGAAGTGGACCTCCTTCAACCGCAGCCGCTTAGGCATTGGCTTCCAGTTCAGCGGGGTCGATGGCGACCTGGATAGGACGGCGGCGCTGGACACTCTGTTTCAACTCGTCAAACGTAAGGCGGCGGCCCTGGCTCAGTTGCTCGAGTCCACGCTCCAGGCGCGCGCGCTCTTCGGGGCGGCTCATCAGCTCCTGCGTGGCCTTCATCGACTGGTACTCGCGGTAGCCGATCAGCACGGACTGCGGCTGGCCCTGGTTGGTGATGATGTAGCGGTCCCTGCGCACCTGTGCCGCGTTGGAGATGGTGCGCAGACTCTTGCGTGCGTCAGTAATGGATTTCAGTTGTTCCGCCATGGGGCCCTCCGGCAGGGATTACTGTACATAATCCAGTACGCTTATTGTACATCATTCCGTACTCTGTGGCTTTTGAAGATTACTCTTCTGGAGGCTTGTCCACCTGCGACTGGTAGATCTCTTCCACGCGCTCCACAGTGTCGATCTCGGCGATGGGCTTGTCCGGCCTGAGGCGCACGATGCGAGGGAAGCGCAGCGCAAAACCCGAGGAGTGACGGCTGCTGCGCATGAGGTTGTTGAAGGCGACCTCGAGGACGATCAGCGGCTCGACGGTGCGAAAGTGGCCGAGGTCTTCGAGAGTGTGGGCTTTCAGGAAGGTAGTAAGCTCGGCGATCTCAGCGTCGGTGACGCCGGAGTAGGCCTTGCCGACGTTGAGTAATTCACCTGTGCTGGCGAAATCCGGCCCGCGCACGGCGAAGGTGTAGTCGCTGAGCAGGCCGGCGCGCTTGCCGTGGCCGTACTCGGCGCCTGTGATGACGACGTCGAGCGTGGCCAGCTCCCGCTTCAGCTTCACCCATGCCAGGCCGCGGCGGCCAGGCTGGTATGTTGAATCTGCTGCCTTGATCATCACGCCTTCGTTCGAGTGGGCGCGGGCGGCAGCGTAGGCGCGATCGATGTCCTCGGCGCTTTCGACAAGGCGCGACGGAGAGAGTAGCAGGCGCGGCAGAGGCCTGTTCTCCCAGGTGCCCAAAGGCGAGGTACTTGAATTTTGGGCTTGGGCACTCAGATCCTGGGCGGAGAATAGTGAAGTCTGCGCGTCGTTTGCGTGTGGGTCGATCTCAAGTGGAGAGACGGTGTGCGCTGAGATCTTCTCGACGATCGCTTCCAGGCGGTTGCGGCGTTCGCGGAGTGGAAGATCGAGTGTAAGCGCGCCGTGTTCACACATCAGGTCGAAGGCCATGAAGATGACCGGGACCTTCGCGCGCCATGCATTCTCCACTCGCTTGCGTCCGATGCGCTGGCCCAGCACAGCAAAGGGCAGAGCATGCGCGGTCTGTGCATCTTCGGCTCCGGAACCGTAGTCCCAGCCGAGGATCTCTCCGTCCAGAATCAGAGCGCCGGTAAGCGCGAGGTCGACATGAGCGAAGGCCTCGGCGAGTTCGGGAAAACTCTCCGTGATGTCTTCGCGGTTGCGTGAGTAGAGGGCGACACGGCCGGGCTGCGCCGGATCGCCGCAGTGGAGTTGCGCGCGCATGCCGTCGTACTTGTCTTCGAGGAATGCTTCGATGTGAGGCTGGACAGGCGCAATGCCGACCGCGGATTCACGCGGATTTTCGCGGATGGAGCGGGTAATCTCCGCTTGCTGCGACGCTTTGTCGTTTCTTGTGCCCGCTTGGTCATCCGGTGAGGAGGTGAACCGTTCGACCGCCTCCTCGGGCGAGTCCACAGGTGAGGCCAGCATGAATCCGAGCGGATGGAAGAGGCGCATGCGCGCTTCGGCAAGAGTGCCGGCGAAGGCGCGTAGCACCGCACCGGCAAGATCGGCCTCCAGCATCACGGCGTGACGGACTTGATCTGCCGTGACCGTCTGCGACGTCACGGCCGTGTGCGGCGTGGTGGATTGTCCCGGCGTCGATGCCGCTGCTGCGATCGCTTCTTCGACCAGCGACTGCTTTACTCCAATCCGCATGTCGCCCAGCATCAGCTTCAGCAGGTACTTTGCTTCGAGCGGCGTGGCATGTCGCAGCAGGCCTTCCACCAAAGCGGCGCGCGCAGCGGTGGTGCGGGCGGCGGCCATTGCGGCGAACACCTCGGCCACCTCGGCAAGCGTGAGCGAGCGGTTGATCTGCTCCGCGCCGGCGTTGCCGGGGTCAGCGGCTTCCCTGCCCTTCGCGGCGCTTTCTTCCAAGAGATCGAACGCGGCCGCGCCCAGGTCGCCATGCCTGCGGTACGCCGCGGTCAGCTCAGCGTCAGTCCCGCCGGAGACCGCCAGCACGGCCTTTGAGAGCAATGCGCCTCCGGCGTTCAGTTTGCGCGGATCGGCCTCGGCAAACGGCGCACCCGAGAGGTACAGCGCGAACAGCCCCGCATCGTCGGTATCCGGTGCGACATCGTGGAGGGTTCGCAACGCAGCGGCAATGGCCGCGCGCTTCTTCAGGCGGCTGGAGGTCTGCGCCATCGTCTCCGCCAGATCAGCGAGCAACTGAAAGCTGGCCATCTCAACTCCTGCATGGTTCAGATGGTCATTCGCGGTTGCGCGCTGGCCGGGTCGCTACTCCCCCAGCATCATGCGCTTGACGCCTGAAGCTCGGCCTGTGGCCCCATTGCAGTCGATTAGCGTTGCGCACATGCGCGGGTCTCCCTTGGCCGGCTCGAACTTTCCCGGCATGCCGGTGAGGAACCGCTGCACGATCATCTCCGTCTCGACGCCGATCACCGAATCGAAGGGTCCGCTCATGCCCACGTCGCTCTGGTACGCGGTGCCATTGTGGAGCAGCCGCTCATCCGCCGTGGGCACATGAGTGTGGGTGCCGAGCACCGCGGTCACCCGGCCGTCCAGATACCAGCCGAGCGCCATCTTCTCGCTGGTCGCCTCACCGTGGATGTCGACCAGGATGACCTTTGCGGTCAGCTTCGATACCAGCTCGTCGGCTTTGCGAAATGGGTCGTCGCAACTGGACATAAAGATCCGCCCCTGCAGGTTGATCACCGCATATGCCTGACCCGTGGGCAGCGCGC
>DATCBR010000352.1:0-9960 GCA_036511765.1 Acidobacteriaceae bacterium
CCGAAGAAATAGTTGTTCGTTGTTGTTGGTTAATACAAGACGAGACAAGCGGCGGTGGCTTCCAAGCTGCTGCCGTTTTGTTTTGTCGCTTTGTTTATCAAACAGTTAGTAGCAGCGGCGAGGATGCCACCAGCGGGGGATGAGGAGGGTCTTGCCGTACCGCGCGCGGGGCGGTACAAAGAGGAGCACGGTTTTTTGTCGCCGGGGTTCTGCCGCAGAAGGCCGTTATCTTCGGCTTTTGGCGGAGTTCCACGTTGAACGGCTTGCCTATCTCAGGCATAAGGAGCACGTCTTCCATGGCAGGTGCGGTTGAACAGATGCTGCGTGAGGTGTTGGACATACGGCAGGCGGCGGACTATCTGGGCATTAGCGCGGATACGCTGTACCGCTACGCCTCCGAAGGCACGGTGCCCGCCTTCCGCCTCGGCAACCGCTGGCGCTTTAAACGCAGCCTGCTGGATGCCTGGATGGTGAAGATGAGCGGCCCCAAAGCAGCAAGCAACGTCACCGTAATGTCCCGCGAGAAGAAGCCGGCGGGACGGGCGCGGTAGCACTCACGCCCGCATCAGCGTAAACAGCGTGATCTCAGGCGGGCAGTTCAGCCGGATGGGCAGGCCCACCGTCCCGATGCCGCGGTTGACGTAAAGCTGCATCTGGCCAATGCGGAACAGCCCTTCCACATACTTCTGGCCGCCTTCCGGCGTGTGCAGCGCGCCCACCAGCGGAAAGCACACCTGGCCTCCATGCGAGTGGCCGGAGAGCATCAGGTCCACCAGCGCGCCACGCGGATGCGCGGCCACAGTGTCGGCATAGTCGGGCCCGTGGGACATCAGGATGACGGGGCCATCGGGGCTGGCAGGAATGGCCGCGTCGAGATCGGGCGTGTGTGTGATTGGATCATGCACCCCGGCGATCCAGAGGCTCTGGCCGGAGCGCTCCACCGGCACGTGCGCGTTGACCAGCAGCGGAATATTCACCGCGGCCAGAATGGGATGGATCGTCGGCGCGCCGAGGAACGAGTCATGATTGCCCATCACGGCGTAGCGCTGCGAACATTCCACGCGCGCCATGGCCGCGGCGCAGCGGTACATTGCGCCCATGACGTAGTTGCGCGGCAGGGGCGCAAAGCTGATGTAGTCGCCGGTGAAGGCGACAAGGTCCGGCTGGAGCGCGTTGACGCGATCGATCACACGGTCCACAAACCACGGCTCAGTGAACTCGTCATAGTGGATGTCCGAGATCTGCGCAATGCGGAAGCCATCGAAGGCCGGCGGCAGATTGCGAATGCCGATGTCGCGGGTGACGATGCTGATCTCATGCCGCGCTATCTCGCCCGAGTAGAGGGCCATGCCGGCCGCGGCGATACCCCCCCCATAAAGAAAGCTGCGGCGAGTGAGGATGCGCTTCTTCTGGTCGTGCTCAGCCACTGGAGAGCTGGCGAGTTTCACGGTCATAGTTCATGATAGCCGCTTGCTCAAGCGTAAAGACATTGGCGCTGAGCCGTTGAGCCGCGCTCGTCGACCGCAGGCCACTCTCCTGCTCCCGCCACTCCGATAAAATTGAATGAATGTCTCTAACTGTCAGGAGAAGGCGTGCCGCGGACACGGCGAAGGCGGCAGCCGCCGATGCGCTGCTGGTAACGCATCTGCCCGATGTTCGCTGGCTCAGCGGCTTCACCGGATCGAACGCCGCGCTGGTGTTGCTTGCTCCAAAGTCCGGTGCGGCCAAGGCAGTTCTCTTTACCGACGGACGCTATACCGCACAGGCAAAGGCCGAAGCAGCGGGAGCCCGCGTTGTGATCGCGCAGAAGAACGCGGCTGTGGCCGCATGCGAGTGGCTCGCCGAAGCAAAGATAAAGCGCTGTGGATTTGACGACGGCAATACGACCGTTGCTGCACTGAAGCAGATGCGTGAGTCGCTGCCCGCAAAACTCCGGCGCCAGATGTTTCAGCCCGTAGGCGCCCTCGTCTCCGAGTTGCGATGGATCAAAGACTACGATGAGATCGCAACCATGCGCCGCGCAGCTGCACTGGGCTGCCGCCTGTTCGAGGAGATTCTCGGCGTGATGGAGCCCGGCATGTCCGAGGACACGGTCGCCGCAGAACTCGAATATCGCGCCCGGCTTCAAGGCGCGGAGGCCATGAGCTTCCCTACCATTGTGGCCTCCGGTCAGCGCAGCGCGTTGCCGCACGGCAAAGCCAGCGCGGCGAAGCTGCCCAAGCGCGGCTTTGTGACGCTAGACTTTGGCGTGGTGCTGGATGGCTACTGCTCCGACATGACGCGCACGGTGCATATGGGGCGCGCGACCGGCGAAGAGCGCGCAGTCTATGAGGCAGTCCTCTCCGCGCAGGAGGCAGGTGTGGCGGCCGTGCGCGCGGGCGCGACCAGCGGCGAGGTCGACGAGGCTGCACGCGGCGTTTTGCGGGCCACAAAATACAAAGGGCATGGGCTGGACAAATGGTTTACGCACTCCACGGGTCACGGCGTTGGCCTGGAGATCCACGAAGGTCCGCGCTTGGCGGCCAAACAGAATCAGCAACTGAAGCCCGGAATGGTGGTTACAATTGAACCCGGTGTCTATATGCCCGGCAAGTTTGGGGTGCGCATCGAAGACATGGTGCTGGTGACCCCGCGTGGCGCGGAGATCCTGACGCCAAGCACCAAGGCGTGGATCGAGTTGTAGTTGTTCAGGTGGTATTTGTCAGGTGTTAGTTGTCAGTCGCAGGCCGGAATCAGACGGTCGTGGACGCGAGGGAAGATATAGATGGCGGATGGAAACAATCTGGAAGAGTTGCGCGAGCTGGTCGATTTTCTAAAGGCCAACGGCATCGCCGAGTTTGAGATGGACCGCGGCGAGCAAAAGGTGCGCATCAGGTTTGAAAGCGCGGTCCCGGCCTCTGGCGGCGGCCTAACGCCGGCGCAGCTTGCGATGCTGATGGGCGGCGCTAACGCCGCGGGTACGGTCGCTGCCGCGACGCCCCAGGCCTCCGCGGCGGCTGCTCCGGAAGAGGAGAAGCTGCATGAGGTGAAGTCCCCCATCGTCGGAACGTTCTATGAGTCGCCTTCACCCGGCGCGCCGCCGTTCGTCAAAATTGGCGACCAGGTGGAGATTGGCCAGGTGCTCTGCATCGTGGAGGCAATGAAGCTGATGAACGAGATCGAGAGCGATGTCGCCGGAGAAGTAGTCACCCGCATCGCCAACAGCGGCCAGCCGGTGGAGTATGGGCAGCCGCTGTTTGCCGTCCGCACGCGCGAAGAGCGGCGTAAATCGAACCAGTAGCCACGCAGTCGGGAAGGCCGCACACACAGCATGTTTCGCAAGGTACTGATTGCAAATCGCGGGGAGATTGCGCTGCGGGTCATCTCCGCCTGCCGCGAGATGGGCATCCGCACCGTCGCCGTCTACAGCGAGGCAGACCGCAACTCGCTGCATGTCAAGTTCGCCGACGAGGCCATCTGCATCGGCCCTCCGCGCTCGGCGGAAAGCTATCTCAACGTTCCTGCCGTCATCTCCGCCGCAGAACTCGCGGACGCCGAGGCTATCCATCCCGGCTACGGCCTGCTGAGCGAGAACGCCAACTTCGCTGAGGTGTGCCGCGCGTCCAACATCAAGTTCATTGGACCGCCTCCTGAAGTCACGCGGCTGATGGGCGAGAAGTCCACCGCGCGCCAGACCATGAAGAAGGCGAAGGTGCCAATTCTGCCCGGCTCGGACGGCATCATCGAGAGCGAGGGCGTGGCGCTCGAGTGGGCGCGCCAGGTCGGCTACCCCGTGATCCTGAAGGCGGTCGCAGGCGGCGGCGGACGCGGCATGCGCATCTGCCGCAACGCGGAGGAACTGCCAACGCAATTCCAGCAGGCCTCGGCGGAGGCGGCCGGGGCCTTCGGCAATGGCGACCTCTACATGGAGAAGTTCATCGAACGGCCGCGGCACATCGAGTTCCAGGTGCTGGCCGACGAGCACGGCAACGTGATGAGCCTCGGCGAGCGTGAGTGCTCCATTCAGCGCCGTCACCAGAAGCTGATCGAAGAGGCCCCCAGCCTGGTGGTGACGCCCAAGCTGCGCGCGGAACTCGGCGCCACCATCCAGAAGTGCCTCAAGGACGTGGGCTACTGGAATGCCGGCACCATCGAGTTCCTGATGGACGAAGACGGCAAGATCTACTTCATTGAGATGAACACCCGCATCCAGGTAGAGCACTGCGTGACCGAGATGGTCACCGGCATCGACTTGGTGAAGGCGCAGTTGCGCATCGCAGCGGGCGAGAAGCTCAGCGATATTGTGACCACACCGGTTACGATTACCGGCCACGCCATCGAGTGCCGCATCAACGCGGAGCATCCGGAGAAGTTCACACCCAGCGCGGGCAAGATCACCGCCTTCAACCTGCCCGGCGGCAACGGCGTGCGCGTGGACACGGCGCAGTATGCCGAGGGCGTCGTTCCGCCGTACTACGACTCGCTGATCGCCAAGCTCATCTGCCATGGCAAGGACCGCGAGGAGGCGATGGACAAGACGCAGCGCGCGTTGAGCCAGTTCGTGGTGCAGGGCATCCACACCTCCATCCCGCTGCACCAGCGCATCTTCGCCGACGAGGAGTTCCGCTCAGGCAGGATCGACACCAAGTTCATGGAGCGGTTCGCGGAGCGACAGGCGGCAGCCAAAGCAGCAGAATCGGACGCGACTGCTTAACACCGATCTCACCGATCTGCGCGGATAAAACGATGAGTGACTGGAAACTGCCTCGGCTGTATGCAATTGCAGATGCGCAGATGCTTGCCGCTCGCAACCTTGCGCTGGAAGACTTCGCGACCGGCCTGCGCGCCGCCGGCGTCACCCTGGTGCAGTATCGCGACAAGACCGGTTCGCCGCAGGAGATCCTGCGCGCGGCAGCTTTGCTGCGTGAGGTATTTGCGGGCTCGGAGGCGAAGCTGATCATGAACGACCGCGCCGACTTCGCGGTGCTGGCCAGCTTCGACGGCGTGCACGTTGGCCAGGAAGACCTGTCGCCGCAGGATGCACGTGCAGTTGTCGGCCCATCCCGCATCGTCGGCGTATCGACGCATCACGATGCCCAGGCGCGCGCGGCGGACGCAAGCTGTGCGGACTACATCGCCATCGGTCCGGTCTTCGCGACAGGCAGCAAGGAGAATCCCGGCCCTGTTGTCGGCCTTGAAGCTGTCCGCCGGGCGCGCGCGCTCACCGGGAAGCCCATCGTCGCCATCGGCGGCATCACACGGGCCAATGCGTTCAGCGTCATCGACGCGGGCGCGGATTCAGGCGCCGTAATCTCGGCACTCATCGCGCCCGCAGAAAGCGCGGAGCATATCGCGCGGGACTTTCTCTCGATTTTGGGATAGAGCGAATCTCCCGCGGATGCAGAGCGGGTTTCCGGGGGCTCTTCGCCAGTTTTCCTCAAGAAACTGGCTGGCATACCGTATCCGCTTCCCATTACAGGAGATTTGCTCTAGCGTGTTGGGAACGTGACCCCGCAGGCACCTATCAAGAACCAGACATCGGAATCATCCGCCGCCGCGCCCGGCTTCGTGCGCGGCATGGGACTGTTCTCCGCGACGGCCATCGTCATGGGCTCCATGATCGGCTCCGGCATCTTCATCGTCTCGGCGGACATGGCGCGCACGCTCGGCTCACCCGCGCTACTGATCGCTGCATGGCTCGTCACTGCGTTCATGACGGTGACCGCCGCCCTCAGCTACGGCGAACTGGCCGCGATGATGCCCAAAGCAGGCGGCCAGTATGTCTATCTGCGCGAATCGCTGGGGCCGCTGTGGGGCTTTCTCTACGGCTGGACACTCTTCCTCGTCATCGAGACCGGCACCATCGCCGCGGTTGGCGTGGCCTTCGGAAAATTCCTCGGCGTCTTCTTCCCTGCCGTCAGCGCGGACCATTGGCTGTGGCACATCGCGCATGTGCCGCCGATTATTGTCGGCCCCATGGTGCTGGGCAACATGGAGATCGGCGTCAACACCGCCAATCTCACAGCCGTCCTCATCATCACGCTGCTCACGCTGCTGAACACCTTCGGCGTGAGACTTGGCGCAAGCATCCAGAATACTTTCACAAGCGCCAAGGTGCTTTCTTTACTGGCTGTAATTGCCGTAGGGCTGATCGCACGCAACGCGACCGCCATAGCGGCGAACTTCGGCGCAGCCTGGCATAACTTCTTCGCCGGATGGAGCGCGCCGCACGCGGTCCAGGTGGGCATCGGCGGACCGACGGCGTTTGTGGGCTTCTTCACGGTGCTCGCCGTCGTGCAGGTCGGCTCTCTCTTCAGCGCGGATGCCTGGAACGGCGTGACCTTTACCGCCGGCGAGATCGAGAATCCAAAGCGCAATCTGCCGCTGAGCCTCGCCATCGGCACCGGCGTCGTGCTGCTGCTCTACATCGCCTGCAACTTCGTCTATCTCGCCGTGCTGCCGATGATGGGCACTCCGGATGGGGCCACCATCGCAGAGCGCGGCATTCGGTTCGCCGCGCAGGACCGTGTGGCCACCGCCGTAATGGAGAGCGCGTTCGGCGGCATCGGCGCGAAGCTGATGGCCGCGGCGATCCTCGTTTCCACCTTCGGCTGCGCCAACGGCATCATCCTCGCCGGCGCGCGCGCCTACTATGCCATGAGCCGCGACGGCCTCTTCTTCCGCGCCGCAGGCAGGCTGAACCGCGCGGGCGTTCCCGCCGCCGCGCTCTGGATGCAGTGGGCGTGGACCTGCCTCCTCTGCCTATCCGGCAGCTACAGCCAACTGCTCGACTACGTCATCTTCGCCGTGCTGGTCTTCTACATCCTCACCATCGGCGGACTGTTTGTTCTGCGGCGCACACAGCCGGAGACCCCACGACCTTATAAGGCCTTCGGCTATCCCGTGCTGCCGGCGCTCTATATCGTGATGGCTGCATGGATTTGCATCGTGCTTTTGCGGTACAAACCGCAGTACACTTGGCCGGGACTGACGCTGGTGCTGCTCGGCGTTCCGGTCTACGCGATGTGGCGGCGGAAAAGCAGGACAGGCAACGCGCAACGAACTGCACTTTGATCGCGACCTGAGTTACGACGGGAGAATAGAACGCGCATGGCAAATCTGTTGGTGACCAAGCCGATCGATACCATCCTGCATGAGGCCGCCGAGACCGGCGAACACACGCTGAAGCGCTCACTGGGCGCGCTCAACCTGGTCACGCTGGGCATCGGCGCCATCATCGGAACGGGAATCTTCGTACTGACCGGGGTCGTCGCAGCTGATTACGCGGGTCCGGGCGTGGTGTTCACGTTTATCGTCGCGGCGATCTGCTGCGTGTTTGCCGGGCTGTGCTATGCGGAGTTCGCGGCGATGATTCCCGTGGCCGGCTCGGCATACACCTACGGCTATGCCACGCTCGGCGAGATCTTTGCCTGGATCATCGGCTGGGATCTGGTGCTGGAGTATGCATTCGGGGCGGCGACGGTGTGCTCCGGCTGGAGCGGCTACGTGCTGAGCCTGGGGCAGGACTTCGGGCTGCGGCTGCCGCCGGCGCTGGCAGGCGTTCCAGGCTCGATATTCGTGCAGTGGCACGGGCACTGGGAGCTGCTGAATAACGCGCTGAAGGAGAAGCTGGCGCTGGCGCACATCGACCCGGCGACTCTGCCGCAGCAGCATGGTGTATTCAACCTGGTGGCGTTCCTCGGCATCATGTTTGCGACGACGGTGCTGATCATCGGCATCAAGGAATCGGCGAACTTCAACAGCTTCATCGTGGTGGTGAAGGTAGCGGTGCTGCTGGTATTCATCGGCGTGGGCGGATATACGCTGCTGACCCGGCCGGAGCTGCTGAAGGCGAACTGGCACCCGTTTGTGCCGCCGAACCTGGGAAGCTTCGGGCATTTTGGATGGTCGGGCGTGGCCCGGGGCGCGGCCGTGATCTTCTTCGCGTACATCGGTTTCGATGCTGTATCGACCGCGGCGCAGGAATCGAAGAACCCCAAGAAGGACATGCCGATGGGCATCCTGGGTTCGCTGGCGATCTGCACGGTGCTATACATCCTGGTGGGGCTGGTGCTGACGGGTCTGGTGAACTACAAGAACCTGGGCGTGCCGGACTCCCTGGCCGTGGGAATGGATGCCACGGGATTCCAGTGGGGCAGCCTGCTGGTGAAGATCGGCGCGCTGGGCGGGCTGACCAGCACCATGATCGTGATGTTGTTGGGACAGAGCCGGGTGTTCTTTTCCATGTCAAAGGACGGGCTGCTGCCGGAGATGTTTTCGCGCGTGCACCCGAAGTTCCGTACGCCATGGATCTCATCGCTGACGGTGGGGCTGGTGGTGGCGACCTTCGCGTCGCTGATTCCGCTGGCCAGCCTGGGCGAGATGACCAGCATTGGCACGCTGCTGGCATTCATCATTGTGAGCGCGGGCGTATGGGTGCTGCGCAAGCGCAGTCCGGAGTTGCCGCGGCCCTTCCGTGCCCCATGGATGCCGCTGACACCAATCCTGGGCATCGGTTTCGCGGTATTGATGATGGCGTCACTGCCACTCATCACGTGGATCCGGCTGGTGGTGTGGCTGGCGGTTGGGCTGGTGATTTACTTCGCCTACGGCAGGCGGCACAGCCGCGTGCAGAAGGGCCTGGCGCCGGTCAAATCGTAGTCGCGGTGTTTAGATTCGGGCTACTTTTTCACAGAATCCTGTCTCCTTACGCCTTCGTGCCAGAGTAGGATGGGCGGCGCACGGTTCTGTGCGCGGGCACCGCGTTACGGAACAACTTCAGCAACAGGAAAGAGACAGGTACGACTATGTCACTGCTCAAACGCACCGCCGCGGAACTGGTAGGCACCTTCTGGCTGGTCTTCGCGGGCTGCGGTGCGGCAATCTTCGCGGCTGCATATCCAGGCCTCGGCATCGGCTTCATCGGCGTATCGCTGGCCTTTGGACTTACGGTGCTGACGATGGCCTTCGCTATCGGACACATCTCCGGCTGCCACCTGAACCCGGCGGTCTCTATCGGGCTGGTGATTGCCAAGCGATTTCCCGCCGGCGAACTTATCTCTTACATCGCGGCGCAGGTGCTGGGCGCAATCATTGCCGGCGGCGCGCTGTACACGATCGCAGCGGGCAAGCCGGGCTGGGTTCCGGGCGGCTTCGCGTCGAACGGCTACGGCGCGCACTCACCGGATGGCTACTCCATGCTGTCGTGCTTCCTCATCGAGGTGATCTGCACTGCCTTCTTCCTCATCATCATCCTCGGCGCGACCGATGAGCGCGCGCCCAAAGGCTTCGCGCCCATCGCCATCGGTCTCGGGCTGGTTCTGATCAACCTGGTTGCGATCCCCATCACCAACTGCTCCGTCAATCCGGCGCGTTCGCTGGGCACGGCGCTCTTCCAGCGTGGCTGGGCGTTGAGCCAGGTATGGTTCTTCTGGGTCGCGCCGATTCTGGGCGCAATCATCGGAGCGAGCATCTCCCGGACCTTGTTCGCAGCTCCGCAGGAGCCGGTGCGGGAGGCGCTGGCGAAGTAGGGCCCCCTCCCCCCCCACCCATATATATTTGCACGGGTAAATGCAGTTTATTGAGTAAGTTAAAAGCAATGGAGATCTGCGAAATCCTCGATACAAATGAGTTACTCGCAAAATACTCCAACGGAATGAGTTAGCTGCGGCGAGTGCGCCGCAATCTTATTCTTCGGCCAAAAGTGGAAAGCCCCGGCATAGTGCCGGGGCTTCTTTCTTTAATAGCTATTAATAGAATAACAGGTGGGGCATAACTGTTATGCCAAGTTTATTTATTGGTGGGTCAGCAAGTTAGGCGGTTTGGGGGCTTGACAGGATCAGTTCTCGGTCGGCGCTTTGTCGATCTTGTCGACCACCAGCCGTGTGACGGAGGCACGCGTCTTTTCCAGATGCAGGCCCAGGCTGCTGAGCGAGCCGCCGAGCGTAGCGCCGTTGTCAGGGTCGTCGAAGCCGGGCGAGG
>DATCBR010000353.1:0-6698 GCA_036511765.1 Acidobacteriaceae bacterium
TCGGCGCGGACCTCTTCTTCCAACGCACGTCTTTCATCCTGCTGGCCATCGGCCTTATCTGGACGCTGCTGGGAAAGAAGCTTCTCAGCGAGCTGAAGTTCGTGCTCTTTGTGCTGGTGCTTGCCATTCCGCTTCCAACCATCGTCTTCAACCAGATCACCTTCCCGCTCCAGCTCTTCGCATCCCATATCGCAGCGGAAGTGCTTCCCTGGTTTCAGGTCCCCGTCCTGCAGGAAGGCAACGTCATCAATCTGCCTGCCATGCCGCTTGAAGTGGCAGAGGCGTGCAGCGGTATCCGTTCGCTGATGAGCCTCTTCACCGTCGCCGTCATCTTCGGCTATCTCGTCGAGCGTTCCACCTCGCGCCGCGTCGTGCTGGCGCTGTGCAGTATTCCTATCGCGGTCGCAGCCAACGTCGCCCGCATCGTCGGCACAGGACTCTGTGTGCAGTATTGGGACCCCCAGAAAGCGCTGGGTTTCTTCCATGAGTTCTCCGGATGGCTGATGTTTGTCGTCTCACTCGGCCTTCTCTACGGCGTGCATACCACAATGGGCCTTTTCGGCAGAGGGAGCAGGCACACAGCATGAGATCGGCGCGTCTTTGGGTAGTCGTCGTCTTGATGAGTTTCACCGCTCTCGTCCTGCATGTGCGCGGAGACGTCGACCGCGCCCCGGACGCGCGCCCTCTGACCGAGATGCCGGCAACCATCGACGCACGCACCGCAGTCGACGTACCGCTCGACGCCGAGACGCTGGCGATCCTTGGCGATGGCTTCTATCTCAACCGCCTCTATCTTCCCGGAGGCGACCTTTCAACTGCTTCTCCGGGCGACCGCACGGAGATCGGTCTCTATATCGCATACCTGCCAACGCAACGCACCGGCCAGTCCATCCACTCGCCGCAAAACTGTCTGCCCGGCGCCGGATGGACCATACAGGCCTCGCAGGTCGCGCACTTTACAGGCAACGACGGCAAGCAGTATCAGGCGAATGACAATCTCATCGTCAACGGCTCGCAATCCGACGAGGTCCTTTACTGGTACCAGTTGCACGGCCGCAGTATCGCCAGCGACTATCGCGCCAAGATCGACACCCTGGCCGATTCCATCCGCTTGGGCCGCACCGACGAGGCGCTGGTCCGTATCATCACCCAGGTCCTTCCCGGGGAGTCGCGCGATGCCGCGCGAGATCGCGCCATTGGCTTCGCTCAGCAGGTGGTTGCCCTGCTGCCTGCTTACGTTCCAAATTAGACTTTTCCAGGATTGTTGAGTACACGCTCAGTCGCCAGTATCCGGATGCGTTTGGTCCCAACCCGACCGCGTGAATGATTTAGAAGCAAAGAGGTGAAAGAGATGTTTGAAATCCGTCAGACCCAGCTCACCAGAACGATTCTTGCGGTCGCAACCGTATCCATGGCGCTTGCTTTCACCGCCGGGTGCAACCGCGATCCCAATGTGCGCAAGCAGAAGTACCTGGAGAGCGGAAAGCGCTATGAGGCCGACGCGAAATATAAAGAGGCGGCTATCCAGTTCTCCAATGCGCTCAAGATCGATAAGAACTACGCCAACGCGCATCTCGAGCTGGCCAAGGTCTATCTGAAGCTGAATGACCCCATCCCTGCGTACTCGGAGTTGCAGAAGACAGTCGAGCTGGCCCCCGGGAATCAGGAGGCACGGGTAACGCTGGGACAGTTGCTGCTGGCCGGGCGCGCTCCGGACCGCGCCGCCGACCAGGCCAAGGCCATTCTGACGATCAATCCCAACAATGCGGACGCTCATCAACTCCTCGCCGCCGTTGCGGAGAACAAAGGCGACATCCCCACCGCCCTCAAAGAGACGCAAACCGCATTATCGATCGATCCAAACCGCCCGGCGTTCCACAGCGCCCTTGCGATTCTTGAGGCACGCTCGCCGGATACAGGCAATGCAGAGCAGGAGCTTCAGAAGGCGATCTCGCTGGATCCGAAGGACGCGACTCCGCGCCTGCTGCTCGCCAGCCTCCTGGACAAGAAGGGTGACTCCGCGGGCGCACAGCAACAGTTGCAGGCCGCGATCGCAGCGTCGCCAAAGAATGTGCAGGCGCACGCTGCCCTTGCCATGCTCTTCATCCGCGCCGGAGACAAGACGAAGGCAGAACAGACCCTTCAGCAGGCAGTCGAAGCCAATCCAGACGACGCCGGCGCCTCTTCCCTGCTCGCGGGATACTATGTGCAGACCCAGCAGTTGGACCATGCAGTCTCTGTGTTCGCGGACTACAACTCCAAGTACGCGAAGAGCGTCCCCGTGGCCCTGACGTATGCTCGTTTGCTGTATGACAAGAAAGATTTCGCGAAGTCGAACGAGGTCACCGCAGCGCTTCTCAAAAAGGACCCCGCAAATGCCAACGCCCAGGTCCTGAACGCGCAACTTCTGCTCAACACCGGAAAATCCGACGACGCGTTGGAGCAACTGAAGAAGGCCGTGACCAACAACCCGGGCGCGCTGCAGATGCAGATCCTGCTTGCTGAAGTCGCCGACTCCAAAGGCGATGCTGCTACAGCGGAGTCTGCGATGCGGGCTGCGAACAAGATCGATCCCTCGAACATGGTTGCCGCAAGCGGTATCGCTTCCATCGCCATCCGCAAAAACGACGTCGCTGGATTGCAGGACATCGCAGACAAAACCATCCAGATGCATCCGGAAGCCGCCAACGGATACCTCTGGCGTGGCACCGCCGAAGCTGGCCGCAAGGAGCTCGATAAGGCGCAGGCCGACTTCCAGACTGCCCTCCAGAAGGAGCCCAACAATGCCACCGCATTTCTCGAACTCGGCGAAGTAAGGATCTTGCAAGGCCACACTGCCGAGGGCCAGGGCATGATGGAGAAGGCGCTGGAGAAAGACCCGGGCTCGACCCGCGCGCTCGGCACGCTCGTCTACTACGACATGCAGGCCAAGCAGCCCGCGAAGGCCATCGCCCGCATTCAGGCCCAGATTGCAAAATCGCCCGACAATGCAGGGTTCTACGTCGAATTGGCCCAGGTGCAGTATCAAACCAGGGACTACAAGAGTTCGCTTGAGAGTGCGCGCAAGGCCATGCAACTCAGCCCGGCGAGTGCGGAGCCGGCGCAGTTATTTGTCCAGAACGAAGTCGCTCTGGGCGACGTCGACGCAGCCCTGTCCACTCAGCAGAACTGGATCAACGCGCACCCCAAGGACGCGCGAGCGACCGAAATCATTGGCACGCTTCAGGAGGCCAAGGGGAACGACTCCGCCGCGATGGACTCCTACAAAAAAGCCCTGCAGTTGGATCCCAACAGCGTTGTCGCAGCCAACAATCTTGCCTTCATGATGGTGGAAGGCGGCCAGAACGTCGATGTGGCCCTGGGCCTGGCGCAGACCGCCCGTCGCAACGCTCCTAACTCTCCCAGCACGGCGGACACGCTGGCCTGGGTCTATTACTTCAAGCAGAACTACAGTGCGGCGCGCGATCTCCTCGAATCGGCAACGCAGGCCGCGCCCGATAACGCCTCCATGCAGTATCACCTGGGCATGGTCTACAGCAAGCTCAACGACAAGGCAAACGCACTACAGCATCTCAAGAAGGCCGCAGTCCTTGCTCCTGACAGCAAGGCCGGCAAAGATGCCAGCGCCGCGCTTGCGAAGTTGAGCTAGGCGAGTTCGCTTTACGTCGACGTCGTTCAGCTTGCTCGCTCCGGTGCGGCCGGTTTCGCACCCGGCTGCGTACCGGCTCCCATCAGCACCAGAGACCGCTGCGCGAACGGCGAGTACACCAGCAGCGCCGTGCAGGCCAGCGCCAGTCCGAAGTTGATGTGGTGCAGCAGCAGGAATGGCGCAAGCGCCCACAGTTCGTCCAGCACAAATAGCAGAGGCCACAGCCGCAGCAGCTTCGCCGTCACCCCGGGTGGGTGAAAGAGTGCCGCACACACCGTAAAGGCGCGCACCGGAATCGAAACCGCGGCTGTCATCAGCAACGCGAAATAGATCTCCGATGCTCGCGGCAGGACCGACAGCAGTCCCTCAATCTCTGCGAGGTTCGTCAAAGCTCCGGCATAGAACGCCAGGTACATCAGTTGCAGCAGGACGTACAGCGCGCTGGTGATATGGCGCGGCGCCTTCGGCAGTTGGTCGGCGGTGGCGAGCACCGTCCAGCCGGGCCCAGCCGCAACCGGACTCTCCCGCATATCTCCTTCAGTCATTGCGTCAGACCGCGGCTGTTGCTGCTCCTGCGTATCTTCAGGCTGGTCAATCCTCTCCACCGGCGCCACAAAGCGGTAGCCGCGCCGAGCCAGCGTCTCCACAAACCGCGGACTGCCTGCCGTGTCTCCAAGCGCCTCCCGTATCCGGTTCACTGCGGAATTGACTCCGTGCTCGTAGTCCACAAACGTGTCCTCCGGCCAGAGCCGCCGCGAGATCTCCTCGCGTGTCACCAGTTTCCCAGGCCGCTCCAGCAGCAAGACCAGCATCTGGAAGGGTTGGCTGTTCAACTTCACACGCATGCCCTGCCGCCGAAGCTCGCCGGTCTGTGCGTCTGCCTCGAAGACCCCGAAACGGAACCGCCGCATTGCGTTGTCCTTTGCCATCCCATTCACTTTAGAGGATTATAGGTGCCGCCCCACACTCGACCCGCGGTGAGACCTGCCCCGAAACTGCACAAATAACGCAGGTTGCACCGTGAGGAAAGCATTACCCGCCGATGAGTTGCGTGGCATTGCGATTTTTCCCGGTCCGGCGCAACGTGAGGGGCATGATGCGTCGCTGCTTCGTTCCCTTCCCGCTCGCTCTGCTCCTGATGCTCACGGCACATTCGGCGGCAGCCGCTCCGCCTGCTGCCGTCAACGCAGCCTTCGACGACTACGTCCGTCTCCTCGAAGCGCGCATCGCCGCACAACACTCCTCCACACGGAACTTCCTGGCCCCGGCAACACTGAGACCAACTCCCTCGCAAGCGAGCCCCTGCATTGAGCGGATCGCCGTAACCGGTCTGCCGGGCGCGCTGCTGCACCACTGGCGTGCCACGCAATTTATCCCGAATGCAAGGGCGGCCGATCTGGACCGCCTTCTCAGAAACTTCGATGACTATCCCACACTGTTCGCGCCCCAGGTGGAGCGCGCGAATGGGACGCCGTCTTCTCCCGGCCATGTTCACCTGGGTATGCGCCTGCGCCAGCGTCATGTTCTTACCGTGGTCCTGGACGCGGAGTACGACGTTTCCTTCGCCAATCTCGATTCGCAACATCGGTACAGCATCTCGCGCAGCACGCACATCCACGAGATCGATTCGCCCGGCACCTCTGCTGAACATGCGCTCCCGCCGGACTGGGAGCACGGCTTCCTCTGGCGCCAGAACACCTACTGGAGTTATCAGGAGATCGACGGCGGCCTGCTCATCCAGGTCGAGTCGCTGTCCCTCACCCGCTCCATTCCCATCGGCATTGGCTGGGCCGTGGGTCCATACGTCGAAAGCATCCCACGCGATTCGCTCGAGTTCACCCTGCACCGCATCTCTGCCGCGCTGCATCCCGCTAAAACCGCCTCATAAACCGCACCCCCCAGAGGAGACGCCCAACCATGCCCGCCCTCACCGCAGTCACATCCGTTCGTCCGCAGTTCACCGCTGCGGCCCGCATCAACCGCTCTCTCACCGCCTCAATCGAGCAACGCGCTCTGCAGTGCATGGCGAGGAACGCTCCGCTCTGGGTCACGTCGGACCGCCTCACCTTGCTTGGCTTCGCGGCGCAGATCGCCGCCGGTCTCTGCTATGCGCTCGCTCGATGGCATCGTGGCGCTCTGCTGCTGGTCATCGTGTGCCTCGCGCTCAATTGGCTGGGCGACAGTCTCGACGGCACGCTCGCTCGCGTCCGCCAACAGCAGCGCCCGCGCTATGGCTTCTACGTCGACCACGTCGTCGACATCTTCGGCGCTACCGCGCTCATGGCAGGCCTTGGCGCCTCCGGCCTGCTGCACTGGCCCATCGCCGCCGCCATGCTGGTCACCTTTCTTCTGCTCTCCGGCGAAAGCTATCTTGCCACCTATACTCTCTCCCGCTTCCATCTCTCGCAGGGACTCTTCGGGCCGACAGAAATCCGTATCCTGCTTGCCATTGGAAACCTCGCGCTGCTCCGCAACCCCTACGCGACCGTCTTCGGCCATCGCATCCTGCTGTTCGACCTCGGCGGCGCAATCGGATCGATCGGCATGCTGGCCATGGTCGTCGCCACGGCCGCGCGTCATACCACTGAACTTTACCGTCAGGAGCCGCTGCCATGAACATCCTTGCTCGCTGGTGGAAGTTCAATCTCGTCGGCCTCATTGGCTTCGGCCTGCAGATGACAGCGCTCTCCCTTCTGCGGAGAGTCTGCGGCGCCCACGATCTGCTCGCATCGGCAGCCGCGCTCGAGCTGACCGTGGTGCACAACTTCATCTGGCATCTTCACTACACCTGGCGGGACCGGTCAGCCTCCTCACAGCGGATGCAGTTCGCGCGCTTCCAGCTCTCGAACGGGCTGGTCTCACTCACGGGCAATCTGCTTCTGGTCCGCTTGCTGGTGGGCGCGACCCACATCCCGCTGCTCGCCGCCAACGTTATCGCTGTCCTCTGCTGCGCGGTTGCCAACTTCTATCTGGGGGACTTCTGGGCTTTTGCACCGGATCGCGATGAGGCATCCCGTGCAAGACAAAAGCATGTGGTGGGCCCACCAGG
>DATCBR010000354.1:0-3895 GCA_036511765.1 Acidobacteriaceae bacterium
CCATCAACTCCATCGTAGGCACGCTCTTCGCCAACTTCCCCCGCATTGAACAGGTGCGCTTCGTCGTCAACGGTCAGCCGCGTGATACTCTCGCCGGCCACACCGACCTCACACGCACCTATCAAGCAGTCAACACCGCAACCGCCGGAGGCGCACAGTGACCACCACGATTGGTGTCTTCGACTCCGGCTTCGGGGGCCTCACCGTGCTGCGCGAACTGCTTTCACTCATCCCCGGCGCGCACTACATCTACCTCGGCGACACTGCGCGCCTGCCCTATGGATCCAAATCTCAGGCCACCATCGCGCGCTACGCCGTCGAGAGCGCGCGCTTCCTTGAGGCCCGCGGAGTCGAGCAACTCGTCATCGCCTGCAACACCGCCTCCGCGCTAGCGATGCCGGAGATCGCTGCCGCCGTCCGCATCCCCGTCGCCGGCGTCATCGAACCCGTCGTGCACGCCACCCAGTTACGGCGTCCTGCCGCCAACACCCTGATCCTCGCCACTGCCGCCACCGTGCAGTCCCACGCGTACCGCGCGGCCTGCGAGGCCGCCGGTCTTCAACCGACTGAGAAGGCCTGCCCGCTCCTTGTCCCGCTCATCGAAGAAGGCTGGATCGATCACCCCGTCACCCGCGAAGTGCTCCGCATCTACCTGCGCGAGGCCCTCGATGTATGCTCGCCCGAGGTTGTCATCCTCGGCTGCACGCACTACCCGCTCATCGCGCCGCTCGTCGCCGAGACCCTCGGCTCACTCGGCTCGACCGCCGAGGTCATCGATTCTGCACAGGCCACCGCGCGCGCCGTCCAGCTCGCGCTCTCGCAAAACGGAGGTCCGTCACCCACACCCATCGCACCCACACCCATCGCACCCGCAACCTGCGAGTTCTTTGCCACCGACTCCGTCGAGAAGTTTGCCCGCCTCGGCTCCGCCTTTCTCGGTCAGCCGGTAAAGAATGTACAGCTCCTCGACCTCGGCGGCTGACTTGAACCTGGCCCCTTGAACCTCGTACCTTGGCTTATGCCCTTCCTCCTCAAGTCCGAGCCCTCTACCTATTCCTTCGACGACCTTCTCCGCGACAGCGAGACCACCTGGGACGGCGTCAAGAATCCGCAAGCCCTTGCCAACCTGCGCGGCATGAAGAAGGGCGACAAGCTCGTCATCTACCACTCCGGTGAAGGCAAGGATGCGGTGGGGACAGCAACCGTCGTCTCTGTCAGCGCAGACGACCCGAAAAACCCCGCCGTCCGCATCAAGTCTGGCAAGCGTCTGAAGCAGCCACGCACCCTCGCCGAGATGCGCGAGGCTCCCGTATTCACCGGCTCCATCCTCTTTCGCCAGTTCCGCCTCTCTGTCGTTCCCATCACCGATGCGCAATACAACTGGCTCACCACTGCGTAACAATTG
Organism: Acidobacteriaceae bacterium; assembly: GCA_036511765.1. GTDB lineage: Bacteria > Acidobacteriota > Terriglobia > Terriglobales > Acidobacteriaceae > Edaphobacter. The sequence continues at coordinate 1,406 of DATCBR010000354.1, forward strand.
ATCGCTGCTCAGGATCTAACTGAGACACCGGGTGTCCTATTTCGGGAAACTCTCTGCATTACCGGTAGTTATCCACACTCCGACTGCCCCAATCTGCTTGCCCGCTACAACTAAAGTGCCGTTCAGTCGAACTCCCAACATCACTACGATGGCATCAAGGTTGGGCTCAATGCACGCTTTTGAGTGGTTCGACAACAGAACCCTGATTCTCTGTGATCTCATAGTTTCCATCGCGTTCGCGCTCGTCTTCTTCGGAATGAAGCGCAGCTACCCCAGCCTGCGCGGAATCAACACCATCGCCATCAGCTTCCTCCTGGGTATTCCAGCTACCTTTCTGCTGGCGGCGCGCGGTTCAGTTCCCCACTTCGTCTCGGTTACTGTCGCCAACTGTTTCCTCTTCGGCGCATTCGTTTTTCTCTATCGCGGAATCCTCCGCTTCATCGGCAGCCGCAGATCTGCCACACTGCCCATCGTCGTCTCCACGATCGCCATTGCCGTGCTCTTTTACTTCAGCGAGATCCAGGAGAACGCCGTCCCCCGCATCTTCGCGATCTCCGTCACCGTCGGCCTGGTGCGCGGACTTATCGCCATGGAGCTCTTCCGCAAATCGCCCACCTTTACCAGTCCCACGGCCATGCGCCTCTTTGCCGCCGTCATGGCGCTGTTCGCCGCGGTCAGCGTCAACTGCGGCATCATGACCCTCATCGAGGGAGCGCCGTCCCATCTTCTGGAGAGCAATCCCGTCGGCACCGCCACACTCCTGCTCGGAGTCATCTCCGTCCTCTGCATTGGTCTCTTCATGCTCGTCCTCTCCTCGGGCGAACTCATCGCTCGCAGCCGCGATGAATCGCAGAAGGATGTGCTCTCCGGCGTATTCAACCGCCGCGGCATCGAGATCAAGCTCGCCGCCGAACTCAAACACCTCCAGCGCGGACGGCACAAGCTCTCCGTCGCCCTCATTGACGTCGACTACTTCAAATCCATTAACGACATCCAGGGCCACGCCGCCGGCGACGCCGCCCTCCGCGAGGTGGCCGAGACCATCTCCACCCATCTCCGCGGCCGCGACCACCTGGGCCGTTACGGCGGCGATGAGTTCCTGCTGGTCCTTCCCAACACCTCCGTTGCCGTCGCTCTCGGCGTCGCCGACCGTCTCAACACCGCCGTCAGCGACCGCACCAACAACGGCAACAGCATGCCCCTTACCCTGTCGATCGGCCTCACGGAGGCCGTCTGCGATGACAATGCGGTTACCCTCATCGCCCGCGCCGACAAGGCACTCTACCAGGCCAAGGCAGACGGCCGAAACTGCCGCCGCGTCGTAACTGCTCACAGCGAGTCCGCGCCAGACCAGACCCCGTCGCAGACTGCGCCGGCCATCGCCGACGTCATTCTGCCCTCCACCGGCTCTACCCTCCTTCACTAGACGCGCCTGATCCGCTCGCGCCTTTCTGCATCCAGGCAGCATGGAGCCCCTTGCTTCCTTCAAATAGCTATCACGTCCCACTGTGCGGTATGTAGAATCTGTCCGACTTCGGAATCGCGTACAGAGGAACGATGAGACTTCTGACAATCTTCGCTATTTTGACCCTTCTCGCCTGCAGCGAGAGTGCTCTGGCATCCGCCCCTCCCGGTGAGACTGGCCCATCCGTCTCCATCAGCGCCGGTAAACTGCGAGGCGCACTTACGCCACAGGGAGAAGCCGTATTCAAAGGCATTCCCTTTGCCCAGCCCCCCGTCGGCCAACTGCGCTGGCGTGCGCCGCTTCCTGCAAAGCCATGGTCCGGCGTTCGCGATGCCGGCGCGTTTGGGCCAGCCTGCGTACAGGGCGGCACGGAGGGTGTGAACAGCAGCGAGGACTGCCTGTATCTCAACGTGTGGACACCGGCATGGCCGATGAAGTCTCCCGCCGCAGTGATGGTGTGGATCTATGGCGGCGGAAACTTCGCCGGCGCGGCATCCGACCCCACCTTCGATGGAACCAATCTGGCCCGTCACGGCATTGTCCTCGTCACGGTCAATTACAGGCTTGGCGTCTTCGGCTTCCTCGCTCATCCCGGACTGACGCAGGAGTCGCCGCACCATGTCTCCGGCAACTATGGGCTGCTGGACCAGGTCCAGGCGCTGCATTGGGTGCATGACAATATCGCTCAGTTCGGCGGCGATCCGGGCAAGGTGACGATCTTCGGTGAATCGGCGGGCTCGCTGGATATCAACGTACTGATGGCTTCGCCTCTCAGCGAGGGCCTGTTCCAGCGAGTGATTGGGGAGAGCGGACCGGTAGTCGCTCCGCCGCCGTTGGCCGAGGGTGAGAAGAAAGGGCTGGATTTCGCCTCTAAAATGGACGCCAGCGGGCCTGGAGCAGTGGCAAAGCTGCGCGGGCTCTCCAGCGCCGAGCTTGAAAAAGCCACCGGGCAAGGCCTCGCCTTCCTCGGTCCCACGCTGGGAGTTGTGGTCGATGGATGGGTGTTTCCTCAACCGCCCATGAAG
>DATCBR010000355.1:0-16709 GCA_036511765.1 Acidobacteriaceae bacterium
TGGCGATGATGGCGCCGACGGAGATTCTGGCGACGCAGCACTACCTCAGCGCGCGCAAGCTGCTGGGCGGCAAGATTTCGCCGCACACCGGCAGGCCATATCGCATCGCATTGCTGACGGGCTCGCTCGATCCTGCGACCAAAAGGCAGACCCAGGGGCGCATCATGCGCGGCGAGGCGGAGCTGGTGATCGGCACGCACGCGCTGCAGGAGGAGAAGGCGGACTTCGCCAACCTTGGCCTCGTCATCGTGGATGAGCAGCACCGCTTCGGCGTGCAGCAGCGCTTCCGCCTGATGAAAAAGCCGGGCGCCGACGGCGTCGTGTCCGATCCTGATGTGCTGGCGATGACAGCAACGCCGATCCCACGCACGCTGGCGCTGACCATCTATGGCGACCTGGACGTGAGCGTCATCGATGAGCTGCCGCCGGGCCGCACGCCCATCGTGACGCGCCGCACCACGGAAGAGCGCGCCGCGGAGGTATGGGAGTTTGTGCGCAAGCAGGTGGCACAGGGGCGGCAGGCGTATCTGGTCTACCCCATCATTGAAGGCGCGAACGACGACCAGCCGGAGCTGGATTTTGCAAATGACGCAGAGGGGAGGGAGCAGGAGCAAAACAGGGAACAGGGATCAGGGAACAGGGAACAGGAGCAAGACGACAAGTCGGCAACCAAGCGGGTCAGCGTGTCGGCGGCGACGAAGAAGGTTGGGCGCGCAAAGAAGACCGCGAAGACAGAAGCGCGGTTTGAAAGAGCGAAGCTGCGATCGGCGACGGAGATGTTCGAGGAACTGCGCGAGGACGCGCTGAAGGGCTTGCGCCTTGGGCTGCTGCACGGACGGCTCAGCGCGGACGACAAGGAAGTCACGATGGCGCGGTTCCAGCGCGGCGAGATCGATGTGCTGGTGTCGACTACGGTGATCGAGGTGGGCGTGGACGTAGCCAATGCGACGGTAATGGTGATCGACCATGCAGAGCGCTTCGGCCTGTCACAGATGCATCAGCTGCGCGGACGCGTCGGCCGCGGCGCGGCGAAGAGCTACTGCGTGCTGATGACGGGCGAGAAGGTGACCGAGCAGGCCGAGGCGCGGCTGAATGCGATGGTCGCCACGCAGAATGGATTCGAGCTCGCGGAGCTCGATCTTGCGCAGCGCGGGCCGGGCGAGTTCTTCGGCACGCGGCAGACGGGGTTGCCGGAGTTCCGCGTGGCCAACCTGCTGCGCGACCGCGCCGTGCTGGAGCTGGCGAAGGCAGAGGCGGAGCGATTTGCGGCGAAGCCCGATCCTGCGATGTCGCGCGACGAGATTGCGGCGGTGTGGGAACGCCTGAAGCAGCAGTGGCAGCGGCGGTATGGGCTGATGGAGGCCTAGCGCTTATAATCCCCGCTCTTACCGCCGGACTTTGACACCAGCCCGACCTCACGGATGCAGATGCCTTTGTCCAGCGCCTTCGTCATGTCATAGATGGTGAGCGCGGCGATGGAGGCGGCGACCATCGCTTCCATCTCTACGCCGGTCTGCGCGGTGGTGGCAGCAGTGGCGCGGATCTGAACGCCGCCTGACGTGATCTGCGCGTCGACATCGACGAAGCTGAGCGGCAGTGGATGGCACATGGGGATCAGCGACGCCGTCTGCTTGGCGGCCTGGATGCCGGCGAAGCGCGCGACCTCCAGCGGATTGCCCTTGGGGTTTTGGGGTAAAGCGGCGAGCACCGCATCGCTCAGCTCGACGAATGCTTCCGCGACGGCCTCGCGGCGCTTGGCGTCCTTCGCGCTCACATCGACCATGTGCGCGCGGCCCGAGTCGTCGTAGTGGGAGAGCTTGCTCATGTCCCAACTAGCCTACCGCAGCAGCACCGTAATGACATCGCCGGCGTGAAGATCGCAGCCGTCGGGCAGGACGGCATAGCAGTTGGCGCGGGCGTTAGCCGCGAGATCGCCAGAGCCTTGCCAGGGGACGAGACGGACTGTGGGCCGGTTGAGATCATGCGTGAGATGCGCGGGAAGAAGGCGGGTCAGGCCGGACCGGGCACGGACATCCTCCGTAAGTGTGGCCTGGGCGAAGTTCGGGTTGAGGCAAACGGCGCTGATGCCAGAGAGCGCACGCAGCAGCGGCGCGACAAAGCAGTGGAACGTGACCTCGGTCGAGACAGGGTTGCCGGGAAGACCGAAGAAATAAAGCCAGCCGCCGTCACGGGGCATTCTTCCGAAGACCACGGGCTTGCCCGGCTGCATCTTCACACCGGTGAAGAAGAACTCCGCGCCGAACTCGGCGAGGACTTCTTCGACAAGATCATACTTGCCGGCGGAGACGCCGCCAGAGAGCAGCAGCAGGTCGGCACTTCGGGCCTCGTCGATGTGGGCGCGCAGGTCGTCGCGCGTGTCGCGGGCGATAGCAAGGCGCTGCGGCTCGCCGCCGGTTGCGGCGACCAGCGATGCCAGTGCGTAACTGTTTGAGTTGCGAATTTGATGCGGCGCTGGCGTCTCGTCGATCTCGACCAGCTCATCGCCGGTGGCGAGAATGGCAACGCGCGGGCGTCGATAGACAGCGATCTCGCCGCGCCCACAGGCTGCAGCCAGTGCGATCTCCGCCGCGCCGATCATATTGCCGGGGATTAGTAGCGCGTCTCCAGTGTGCGCCTCGCTGCCGCGCGGGACGATGTTTTCTCCGGCGCGCAGAGTTCGCCCCGCCGCCACCCACACCAATTCCCCGCCCTGCTCGGCATGCTCGATCATGGCGACGGCATTAGCGCCGGTGGGGACAGGCGCGCCAGTCATGATCTCAACTGCCTCGCCGCTCGCGATCGCGTCGCGCGTCCACACCTCGCCGGCGCGGACCTGGCCGATAACGTGCAGCTTCGTTCCGCATGACCACTCTTCCGCACGCACGGCGAAACCGTCGCGCGTCGCGCGGTCGAAGGGCGGCTGCTCACGATCGGCGGCGAGCGCTTCAGCGAGGACGCGTCCCAGCGATGCCAGCAAGGCTACGCGCTCAGGCTGCGGCGCGCCCACAGTTGCGGCTTCGCGCAGCACGATCGCAAGCGCACCGGAAAAATCGGCGACATCAGGCATGCTGCTCATCGCGTCACCTGTGCCAGGGCTTGCTCATGCAAGCGCTCACGCCTCAGGTCCGGCCTGCGGACCGGTGCGGATCCGGTGCGAGCGGCCACGCAGGTCGATGTGCAGGAACTCGGGCTCCGTGTACGCGGGCTTGCCCTGCAGCACGCGGATCAGCGCGCGGCCACCGCCGAAGAACAGCCCCAGCACAATCGCCGCCAGCGCGCCGAGACTGCAGAAGATAGCGATGCTCTGAAAGAGAGTGTAGGTCTTGCGTATCTCCGTGTGGAACTCGAGCGGCATGGGTTTATCGAAGCTGGCGTCAACGCGCAGATGTACGTTCTCGACGATCTTATGCGCGGCGCCAGCCGGCCATGCGCCGGTGGCGATGACGACCAACGGCCCCTCGCGCCGCACTGTTGCGGATGGCAGCGCGGACTGGGCCGCGCGCGTGCGTTCGCCGGCGATCTGCGGCGTAGGATAAAGCGCCAGCGTGAGCGTTCCGCCGTTGCGGTACTTCGCAGTGACCGCCTCGCCGCTCTTGTCAAAATCGAGAGAGTCCGCGGGCAGCACGCCGTTCATCGCGGCGTAGCCTGCGGGGCCCAGCGCATATTTCACGGAGCCTGGATCGAGATTTTTCTCGGGGAGCAGGGTGGGCAGCAAAGGCGAAATCCCTGTGGTCCCGAGCGCCTTGGGCAGATGCTCGGCCAGGTCCTTGACCACGGATGCAGTCTCATCGCGCCCGAGTTTTGAGCGAGTGATCGCGACTACATTGATGCCGCTGCGCAGCAGTTCCTGATCGGAGCTGACAACGGATTCGTCCCCCAGTTTGTCCGCGCGCATGCCGTCGCGACGCAGATAGTCATACGCGGAGATGGCGCCGCTGGCATCGTGAAAGCTGAAGACGCTGATGGTGGCGCGCGGCTGGTTTGAGGGCAACTGGTCGTAATCGGACTTCGCAAAACGCTTCATACCATCTTCAGCGAGTACGGCCCTAGCATTGGCAGGCAAGCCCTCCGCGGAAAGGTCTGCGGTATCGAGTGTGCCCAGCCCATCCCCTGCATCACCCTCCGCGGCACGAGTGAGTTTGCCGAGTGTGGCCGGGAGCAGCGGCGTCGGCGGCTCCGTGAGAACGGTCCGCTGTGCCAGCGCAGGCCCGCTCGTCCAGACAGAGACGGCGCATAGCGCGAATGCGCGCAAGATGAAGAAAAGTGCGCTCTTGTTGATTTGACCCGGCAACCGCATACCAACGTCAGACTACACCAGCCCGGACGTGGTTAGCCGCAGGCTAATTGCCCACGCTGGCGCGCTCCGTGGGGGCAGGGCGCGCGCCGCTCAGGCCAGACTCATACCGCGCGATGCCGCGATATAAGCTCTCGGCGACGCGCTCGCGGTAGTCGGGATCGCGAAGCTGGCTGGCGTCCTTCGGGTTGGTGACGAACGAAATCTCCGCCAGGATGGACGGCATGTTCGCGCCGATCAGCACCACAAACGGCGCCTTCTTCACGCCACGATCCTTCAGGCCGGCATTGCCGCGCGTCAGGCCGGAGTAAAGCGAGCCTTCCACGTCCGAGGCAAATTCACGGCTCTCGCTGATCTTGTCCTTGAGCGTGATCTTCTTCACCAGGTCGCTCAACTGGTGGATGGACTGGTCGCTGACGGCATTCTCCCGCGCAGCCACGTCAAGCGCCGTGGGGTCGCTGGTGAAGTTGAGGTAGTAAACCTCCACACCGCGCGCGCTCTCGTCCGGCGAAGAGTTGGCGTGGACGGAGATGAACAGATCGGCCTGCGCCTTATTCGCGATCGCGGTGCGTGTCTCAAGCGGAATAAAGGTGTCGTCGGAGCGTGTGTAGATAATCTCCGCGCCGAGGCGGTCATGCAGCAACGTGCCCAGGCGCAGAGCGACGTCCAGCACGACATCCTTCTCCTGGATGCCGTCGGCTCCGATAGTGCCGGAGTCGTGGCCACCGTGGCCCGCGTCGATGACAATGCGTCCGATCTTCAGGCCAAGCGCGCGCACCAGCGAGGTCTCACCGTCCGCCATGGGAGCGGCCGCACGCGCTGGAATCGCCCCGGTGATTGTTGCTGTGGAGTTTCCACGGCGGCGGGTGCGGCGCGATGCCGTCGCAACCGGCGCATTGGAGGGCGCGGTCGATGGAATGTTTGCGGCGGGTGCAGGCGTCGCAGCGGGGACCGCGGTATCCGGCAGCGCTGTCCTTGCGGTCGAATCGGTATCGCCGGCAACCTCACCGTCGGTCACCACCGCGGAGATGGGCTTGGAAGTAGGCTTGCGCGTCGCCTCCACGCGGCCCGGCATTCCGCTGAGGCCGGCAAGCTCGTTGGCCGAATCGGGGTTCTTCGTCGCGACAGCATTGGAGACCGGCCGTGCCAGCGTGGTCTTGACTACTGGCGCTGTATGCGGCGGTGGGACGTTATTTGCCGACACCGCAACTGCTGCCGCCCCTGTTCCCTGTTCCCTGTTGCCTGTTCCCTTCGCACTCCCCTGCTGACTCGCGGAATCGCTTGTCTGTCTGCCGCCGTGAATGTCGATGATGAGCCGGTAAGGGTTGGGCAGCAGGAACGCCGAGTAATCCGATACATCGCTGACATCAAGCACCACGCGAGTCGTGTCATCGGAGTACTGCGCCGCGCGCACGCGCTTCAGGAAGCCGTCATCCGTGACGTCGAAGCTTTTGCCGGCGAGTCCCGGCGCAAGGCGCGCACCATGCAGGTCGAAGTAGATGCGGTCCGGATGCGGAACGCGTGCGGCTTCGTAGGTAACGTTGTCGCCGAGGTCGATGGCGACGCGCGTGTAGGTCGACGTAGACCAGTGGCGCACGCCTGTGACCAGCGCGCGGCCATTCATGCGCTGGGCATGATGGACGAGGTTTGACGCAGAGCCGTCTGCGGGCCGCGTCTGCGCGTCCACATCCTGAAGCTCTGCCCCGGAGACAGCGCTCACAGGCTGCGGCGCTGGAGTGGTCGAGGCGATCTCCTGCTTTGCCGGCTCGCTGACTCGCGGACCCGCTGCTCTCTCGACTGCCCTGCCCGCCGTTCCCTGCGTCCTGTTCCCCGTTCCCTTAGCTGCCAGTTCGTGATCGAGCGAGGCAACGCCCGCGCGGGCCTCGTCGGCCTGTTCGCTCTTCGGGTAATCCTTCAGCAACTGTTTGTACAGGGCGCGCGCCGCAGCGGGGTCCTCCAGATCGTTCTGCTGGATCTCGCCCTCGGTCAGCAGCGCCTGCATACGCAGCGAGCTGCCCGGATACTGCTTGCGCAAAAACTCATACTGGCCGATCGCTGCCTGCAGACTCTTCGCATCATGGAAGATGCGGCCCTGCTCCGCCAGCAGTTCGGCCACCGCGTTGATCGCGGCAGGCGCATGCAGATCCCCGGGGCGGGAGTGATAGATGGCGCGATAGGCATCCGCGGCGCGAGCATACGCAGCGCGTGTGCGGCCGCCCTCCGGCGTGGCCTCCAGCGCATCGCGGCCCTGCTCAGCCTGTTCCCACGGGGTCGGAGCAATGTGATGCTGTGCGGCGTGGCGTGAGCCGGCGCGTGGAGAATCGACCACATCACTCAAGCCAAACGCATGCGCAGCGAACGCAGAGAGCGCGACGGCCACCAAAGGCGCAGCGCGCCGTACACGGGTTGGCCGCGTGAGACACCTGTGCGTCACTGGATTGTCCAGAGTCATTTGCACCCACAGTTTAAGATGCGCGTTGTGTGTCTCGGGGAGGAAAAGCGCGGCGGTACTCGCGGCGACAATGCCTGCTAAGTCACTGAAAGTTCGAGGCGGGTTTTCTTTTCGAGGTTGGTTTTCGTTTAGGAGATCGCTGCCGAAACAATCTCCGCCGCTTTTGCCAGCGCGCCGTCCAGCGCGCCCGCATCGCTGCCGCCCGCCTCGGCGAGGTCCGGCCTGCCGCCGCCCTTGCCGCCGACCAGTGCGGCGAGTTGCCCGACGATCTTTCCCGCTTGCACTTTGCCGGTCAGATCTTTGGTAACGCCAACGATGAGCGAAACCTTGCCGTCGCTGGCCGCGCCAAGCACCACAACTCCACTCCCAAGCTTCCCGCGCATCTGGTCGACCAGGTCGCGCATGGGGCCGCGCTCCAGGCCATCCACGCGCTGGACCAGAAGCTGGATGCCCTTGACCTCGACCGTCTTCGCGTCGCCCGCCGCGGCGCTCGCGGACTTCATGCGCATCGCATCCAGCTCGCGGCGCAGCTTCTTCATCTCCTCTTCCTGCGCGGCGATCTTTGCGCGCAGCGCATCGGCTGCGTTGGTCTCAGCGTTTGCTCCGACAATCTGGCCGACGGCGCGCGCGACATCGTAGTCGCGGCGGAACTCGCCCAGCGCGCCCAGGCCGCTGACGGCTTCGACTCTGCGGACTCCAGATGAAACGCTGCCTTCGCCGACCAGCTTGATGAGGCCGATCTCGCCGGTAGCGGCGGTATGCGTGCCGCCGCAGAGCTCGGTGGAAAAATCTCCGATCTTCACCACACGCACCACGTCGCCATACTTCTCGCCGAAGAGCGCCATGGCGTGGAACTCGTTCACAGCCACGTCGATGGGCACGTCGACCAGCGTTTCCACTTTCGTGTCCGCGAGCACCTGGCGGTTGACGATGTCCTCAATCTCGCGCAGCTCTTCCTCCGCCACGCCGGCGAAGTGCGAGAAGTCAAAGCGCAGGCGGCTGCGGTCGACCAGCGAGCCGGCCTGCTTCACGTGACGGCCGAGGACCTCACGCAACGCGGCGTGCAGTAGGTGCGTCCCGGTGTGGTTGCGCGTGGTAGCGGCGCGAACGTCGCCATCGACAACGGTGTCTATCGTGTCGCCAACCAGTAACGGTTGGCGTGCGATGACCCGATGCGCCCATACGCCCTGCACCGGCTTGGACGCGCCCGAGACATCGGCAACGACGGCGTTATGGTCGGCGGAGTAGAGCCAGCCCACATCGCCCACCTGGCCGCCGGAATCGGCATAGAAGCTGGTCGCGTCCAGCACGGCCTCGCCCGCCTCGCCGGGCTTCAGCTCCGCAACCCCGACGCCGTCCTTCACCAGCGCCAGCACCTTGGCCCCATCCACGCGCAGTGCGCCGTAACCCTCGAAGTCAGTCTTGGCCAACTCGCGATACACCGGCGCTGCGCTCTTCTGCGATCCGCCCTTCCACGATGCGCGCGCGCGTGCCTGCTCCTCCTGCCGGGCAGCTTCGAAACCTTCCATATCAAAGGCGAGGTCTGCGTCTCGCACGGCATCTTCGATGAAATCGATTGGAAGTCCATAAGTTTCGTAGAGGCTAAACGCCCGCCGACCGTCGAAAGTTCTCCTTTGTTCGGTCGCTGCAAGCCGCTCGTCGGAGATCAATCCTCCCCGCTCGCCAACTGCGCTGACAAGATCATTCTCGTAATCGAGGCGCGCAACCCGGATGTCCCCGCGAAGCTTAGTCTGTGCGACCACCTGTTCCGCCCCGATGATAATCGACTCCGAAAGCTCGTGGATATCGCGGTCCAACACACCAATCGCGACACTAAGTACTCTGGCAAACTGCTCCTCTTCCGCCAGCACCACCTTCGCAACCCGCTCCGCCGATTCCTTCAGCTCGGGATACGCGTCGCTCATCTCGTCGCGCACCGCGTAGACCATCTCATGCAGGAACGGCTTCTCCTGCCCGAGCAATCGCCCATGCCGGATGCCTCGCCGCATGATCTTGCGCAGCACGTAACCCCGCCCCTCGTTCGACGGCACGACACCGTCCGAGATCAGAAACGTCGCGCACCGCGCGTGGTCCGCGATGATCCTTAAACTTGCACCGGCCTTATCCGTTTCATCCGTGTGATCCGTGGTTGCTGTTAGTTCCTTCGCTCGTGCAATCAGCGGTGTGAAGAGGTCCGTGTCGAAGTTCGAGTGCACGCCCTGCAGCACGCACGCAATCCGCTCCAGCCCCATGCCCGTATCGATCGAGGGCTTGGGCAGCGGCGTCAGCGTGGCCTTGCCGCTTGCGTCCACCGCGCGGTCGAACTGCATAAAGACCAGGTTCCAGATCTCGACGTAGCGCGCCTCATCGTGCGGAAAGGGCTTGTCTATCGCTGGGTCATCCCCTGCTGCCTGTCCAAAATCAAAATAGATCTCGCTGCACGGCCCGCACGGCCCGGTCTCGCCCATCTGCCAGAAATTGTCCTTCGCGCCCAGGCCGAAGATGCGCTCCCTGGGCACGCCAACCTCGATCCAGTAGCGCTCCGCCTCGTCGTCTCTTGGAACCTGCGCATCGCCCTCCGTCTCACCTGCGAAGATCGTCACGTACAGCTTCGCCGGGTCGATGCCCCAGACCTTGGTCAGCAGCTCCCACGCATAGGCGATGGCGTCCTGCTTGAAGTAATCGCCGAAGGAAAAATTCCCCAGCATCTCAAAGAACGTATGGTGCCTGCGCGTGAAGCCGACGTTCTCAAGGTCATTGTGCTTGCCGCCGGCGCGCACGCACTTCTGGCTGCTTGCCGCGCGCGAGTAGTCGCGCCGCTCCGCGCCCAGAAAAACGTCCTTAAACTGGTTCATCCCGGCATTCGTAAACAGCAGCGTTGGATCATTGACCGGCACCAGCGACGACGAGTGCACGCGGCGGTGTCCCGCGCCCGCGACCGTCGTCTTGCCCTCAAAAAAGCGAAGAAAATCCTCGCGAATCGCGCTGCCCGAGCGCGCATTTTCACTGCTTGCCATAGGGCTTAAAGTCTAACAGCGGCGGGGCGGCCAGACGGACGCTCCCCGGCAGCAAAGATCCCATTTATCCCGCGCCCCACACCGCGCCCTCCAGCAGCGTCACCGGATCGCTCGCTTTGCGCAGCGCGAGAAAGCTGCCGCGCTGTTCCGCCATCGCCATCACGCTGACCAGCGCATCAAAGGCGTCCTCACTCGTGCGCGCCTTCGCCAGCACGCCGCGCGACAGCGCACGATACGCCGCGCCCTCTTTCCGTCTCTGCGCCAGGTAGGCGGCTCTCGCCTTGGCGCTGCCCTTGTTCACCTCACCCGTCAGCAGCCGCGGATAGATCTCGACAAGCAGCGGCCTTGGCTCGCGCCCTCGCAACTCCGGCTCCTCAAACGGCCACACGCGAAACCCAGCCGCATGCAGCCGTTGCAGCTGCGGGATGCCGCGCAGCGTTCCTGTCCCCACCGCGCCCGCGCCGCCGATCTGGAACGGCGACTTTGGCGCAATGCCCTTCACCCGCGCCGCCAGCGCCGGATCAAGAATTGCCGCCCGCACCTTGCACGCCTCATCGGCCCGCCGCAACATGCGCAGCGCACCGGCATCTCCGCAGAACTCCCGCGGCTTCTTGCCTGTGCGCAGCGGGCCGGTGCGACCCCAGAAGCGCGCCTCGTCGCATTCGCGCGCCAGCCAGCGCTCGCTGTGCGCCGCCGCAATCTCCCAGAACTCCATCGCAGTCGCGGCGCCGTGCTCCTGCACAAACCACGCGGGATAGCTGAAGCAGAAGTCCACGCCGGCCACCATGCGCGGCGTCTCACGCGCCATCACACCCAGCGCGTCGACCAGCTCCGCGCGCGTGCGCTCGCCCTCCAGCGCAACCGTTCCGCCAAATACATCGCCGCCGCCAGCCGTCCAGATGCCGGCCCAGATCTTCCGCCGCTGCCCCGCCGCGCTCGCATCCCCCGACCAGTCAACGGCAACGATGCGTTGGATCCCAGCACTGGATTTTTCAAGCATCGGTGTCATCGGTGCAAATCGGTGTTAAGCCCTTGGTTTGGGTCACTGCTCTTCCGCCTCAACCTCCTCCGCCTCCACGCCCCACTCACGCAGCAGCTTCCACACCGTGCTGCTGGCAAAGCCTGCGCGCAGCAGACGGCCCATGGCGCGCGCCTGCTCCTTCTGCCCTTCGGGGCGCGCCATCCTTTTGCGTTCTACATACTCACGCACCAGTTTCAGCTCATCGACATCCGCGTATGCTTCGCCCACCTGCTTTTGAATGATGCCGCGCGGCACTCCCTTCACCATCAGGTCCTGCTCCACGCGGCGGCGGCCCAGCTTCTGGTCCTCCTTGCGGACGCGGGTGTAGTTGGCGGCAAAGCGCACATCACTCAGATACTTCATCTCTTTCAGCCGGCTGACCACCGCATCCGTGGCGCGTCCGCCGGCCTCGCCTTGTTCCACGCGCGCAGTCATCAGGCGCCGCAGCTCGCGCTCGGTTCGCATACGGCGGCCCAGAGCGGCGACGGCGTAGTCAAACAGCGCCGCCTCGCCTAACGGTTTGCGCTGCAAGCTCTTGCGCATCATATGTAAATACTCGACCTATCTTTCGTAACCTTCGTGTGTCCTCATCAAATGAGGTCGCAGTTCCATTATGGGCCGCTGCTAGAATACGAGAACTCGAACGCTGAACGCGCGCGGAGACCGCTGAGTATCACTGCTCTTCCTTGCGTATCGGGCCACGCTACACGCATTCAGGAGCATCCTCATGCCGTACCTCCGCCTCTCTCTCCCGATCGTTCTCGCGCTTGCCTTCGCCGGCACACTGTTCGGAACGGCGACCCCGGCCCACGCCGACACCTACAGCATCGTCGCTCTTACCAACGACAACAAGTGGTTCTACGGCATGGACGACGCCGGCAACGTCGTCTTCGACGCCTCTGGTCTGTGCAGCCAGACCTGCTACGACACGTTCCTCAACGGCGTCAACACCGGCGGGACATTCACTGCGCCCACCTTTGCGTGGGACTATATCGCAGCTCGCTGCAACTACCCGCCATGCTCCGTGACAAAAAATGGCACAACGGCTACGGTCTCACTGGAATCCGACGGCTTCGCTCAGGATCTCGACGTAATCGCCGGCGCTAGCCCCGCGCAGCTTCTCTTCAGGCCCCTGGGCATCACCAATCTGCTGGTCCTCAACGGTACTGGCGACATCGTCTTCGACGATGGGGTCCGAGATGAATGGTACGAGGCCATCGACGTCACCCCCGAGCCCTCCAGCCTGCTGCTGCTGGTCACCGGGGCCTTCGCCCTCGCCGCCTTCGCTTTCGCCCGCCGCCGCAATTCAATCATCTAGCCACCCGTTTCGGGTGCCCCATTCATGCGCGGCCTCATCGCGCATGGGTGGGATGAACAATCTCCACTCGCCGTCATCCCGAGCGTAGCGCACAAGCGCGAAGTCGAGGGACCACCGCATTTGTCTTTGCTCCTACCTGTTCCCTGATCCCTGATCCCTGTTCTCTGCACCTTTCGTCCAGCGGTCGCACCAGTCGCTCACCACCGCATTCCACAGGTCGGAGTCGCGCGGCTTCAGCACCCAGTGGCTCTCGTCCGGAAAGTAGAGGAAGCGCGACGGCACGCCCAGCCGCTGCAGCGCCGTGTAAAGCTCAAAGCCCTGCGAGACATCCAGCCGATAGTCATGCTGCGAGTGGATGATGAGCGTCGGCGTCTTCGCATTCTGGATGTACTCTTTCGGCGACCATTTGCGGAACGGGTCTTCGGCGGCGGGCAGCGAGGAGTAGCGCCATGGCTCGGCGGCGTGGCCGTCATCCGTTTTGTCATTCCGCAGCGCAGCGGAGGAATCTGCTTTTCCTGTATACACCGCACTAAACCCATCCCACCCCTTCGGATAATCCTTCGGCCGGCGGAACTCCCACTCCGGAAACCACATCTCTTCTGTTGAGCCATACGCCGCCGCGGCGTCGTAGAGGCCATCGTGGGTGACGATGCACTTGAAGCGGTTGGTGTGCGTCAGCACCCAGTCCGCCATAAAGCCGCCATAGCTTGCGCCCAGCGCGCACTCGCGCGTCTTGTCGATGAAGGGATACTTCGCCTCGGCGTAGTCTAGGCCCTTCATCAGGTCCTCATACGCGCGTCCGCCCCAGTCGCCGCTGACTTCATCCACGAATTTCTGTCCGTACCCTGTAGACCCGCGCCGGTTGATGCCGACGACCACGTAGCCCGGCGCCGCCATCAGCTCCCAGTTCCAGCGATAGCTCCACGCATCTCCCCAGGCCGTCTGCGGGCCGCCATGCATCAGGAACTTGAGCGGATACTTCTTTGCGGGATCGAAGTTCGGCGGCTTGATGAGGAAGCCCTCAACAGACGTCCCCTCGGCCCCGGTAAACCAGAAAGGCTCCAGGTTCGGCAGATCGAGTTGGCGAAGCAAACTGCTGTTGATCGAAGTCAGCACGAGAGGTTTGTCCCCGCGTATGCCTATCCCCATAGGCTCTCCGGATTCTGGCTGATGCGCTGCCGCCACATCCTGGTAGTCACCATAGCGGTTGGCAGGAACCCGAATGATCTCGCTGGGTGCACGGCTCAGCATTTGCGTCGCTACAAGGCTTCCGTCGGTAGCAGGACGTAAATCTGATAGCTCACCATCAACAACACAGTTTGTTAACTTTGCGTCATTCAAGCGAACTCGCAGAACTGGCTCCTCGCCCGCCTGTCCACTTGCGAAGAATATCGTCGCCGAGTCAACTGCCCAGACAAACTCATCCACCCAGCCGTCAAACTTCGGCATCAGCTCCCGCGCCGTCTTCTTCTCGCGGTCGTACACCATCAGCCGCTCCCGGTCACTCTCAAACCCCGCCTGCCTCTGCGAGCGAAACGCCAGCCACTTGCCATCGGGCGAGTACTCCGGCTCATCATCACTCCCCGCACTCGTGCTCACCTTCACTGGCCGCGCGGCATCTCCCGCGCCGGCATCATCCAACCGCAGCGTGAAGACATCGTTGTTCGTGCTCGCCGCCAGCACCGCATCGAGATTCGTCACATAGGCAATTTCTTTCCCGTCCGGCGCCCACGCATACTCCTGCGGCCCGCCCAGCATCCACGTCGGCGTCTCCGCATCCCCCACATCCCGCGCCGTCGTCACATCGCGCATGTGGTTGCTGTCTGTATTTAGCTGCGCACCATCCAATGAGAAGTCAGCTTCGATAATGTGCGTCCGCTTCGCGCCTGTGTACTGGTCCCAGTGCCGGTACAGCAGCCCGTCCCACACCTGCCCCTTCACGGGATTCTTCTCCGCCGCCTCATCCTTCGCCTTGTCGCACGCGTCCTCATCCGCCCAGGCCGCCGGCGGCATCGTCTTCCACGCCGCCACATCCCGCGTACCGCTGATCTCAACACCCCCAACACTGCCGTCATCCCGACCGGAGCGTGCAGCGCGGAGTGGAGGGACCCCCGCATTTGTATTCGTCGCTCCGCCACCCGTCACGCTGCACTCGGGATACACCGCCGTTGTGAAGAGAAAGTGACGCGAATCGGGCGACCAGATGGCGCCGTCGGCATCCCCGCTCACGGCCTGCAACGTCCGCCCCACGCCGACCGTTCCCAGCTTGTCGTCCCATGTGGCAATCGTGACGCGCGCGTAGGGATCGTCTTGGGTCGGCGCTCCTGTGTACGACACGAACTGGCCGTTGGGCGCGAAGCGGCCGAAGGACTCACCGGTGTTCGACGTCACCTGCCGCTCCGGCGCGCTTCCGTCCATTGGCGCCACCCACAGATGGTTCACCTTCGTGTTCTTGGCGAGATCGACGTCTGTCACCGAGAACAGCACCCACTTGCCGCTCGGCGAGATCTGCGGATCACTCACACGCTTCATCGCCATCAGGTCGGCGAACGTCATGGGGCGCTTGCCCAGACTTCCGGATGCCCCATTCACGGGCGCACTCTGCCCGTGAGCGGGGAATGCCGCAGCCCCCATCGCCACCACCGCCGCCAGACCCACCGCGCCAATCCTCATCATCGCGTCAGTCTAACTCCCGCCAAACAGTTTGGGCGCCCCATCCATACGCGTGCGGAGCCTGTCCTCAATAAGGACGGACCGGTGGGTAGTAATCCGCCTAAAACCTTTTCCCTCTACCTGCGGTCTAAACACAGCGTGTCAAGAGATTTCTTTTCCTGCTCCTCAACCTCCCGCGAATCAACTCCTTCGCCACGGGGAAATAGCCGCTGAGTTTCCAACGGATCGTTAGAATAGAAAGAGGGCGGAAAAACAGCTTGACCCAATTCAGTTCGGCTGCATGGTTCACCACGGAATCGGCGGCTAAGTCGTTATTTGTCAATATCGAAGCAATAGAACCAATATTTTGGAAAACGTTCGTTAACGAATCAATATTTTAGACAGAAAAATTCTCAAGAACATGCCCGCTGCCGCCACAACCCGGTCGATTCTCCTGCTGGCATCCCTGGCCGCACCCGCTGTATTGTGCGCGCAGCAGGGCTTTGGCCCGCTCGATCCTGCGCCGCCCACCGGCCGCACCGCGGACGAGATCGTCCAGAATTTCGGCGAGCAGGAGACTGCCTTCCAACGCGCGCGCGACAGCTACACCTTCCGCCAGTCGGTCAAGGTGGATACCATCGACGACGACACCGGCAAGGTCGACGGCGAGTATCAGCAGGTGTCCAACCTCGTCTTCGACAAAGACGGCAAGCGAATGGAAAACGTGATCTTCGCGCCGCAGAACACGCTACAGCGTGTGATGATGTCGCCGACGGACTTCGATGAGATCGAACACCGCCTGCCCTTCATCCTGACCACCGCCGACCAGCCCCTCTACGACATCAAGTACCTTGGCCGGCAGAAGGTCGACGATCTGGACACCTACGTCTTCAACGTCGGCCCAAAGCAGATCGCAAAGGGCAAACACTACTTCCAAGGCAAGGTCTGGGTGGACCAGCAGGACCTGGAGATCGTCATGGTGAACGGCACCACCGTGCCGCAAGATCTGCGCCCCGGCCACGAGGACCTGCAGCCGCCCTTCACCACCTACTATGAGCAGGTGGACGGCAAATATTGGTTCCCCACCTACACCAAGGCGGAGGGTATCCTGCGCTTTGCCGGGCAAAACGGCGCCCTGCCCGATGAAGTGCATATGCGCTCCATCGTGAAGTTCACCGACTATAAGCAGTTCCACGCCACCAGCCGCATCCTCTACGACGGCGAAGACATCACCGACAAGAAGGCACCCGACGCCGGCCAGCCTGCCGGACAGGCGACGCCACCGAAGAAGAAGTAGCCGCTACGCCGCAGATTCCGCCGACTCGAAGTAGAGGTAACGCCGCCAGCTTGGGTCCGCCGAGCCGATCATGCGCATGATGTGCCGCGATGTATGCAGGCTGAAGGGCCGCGGCTCGCGGTGCAGCTTCATGTCGGTCAGCTCGTTGAGCAGCGAGTTGCCCTTGCGCCGGTTGCAGTCGTGGCAGCAGGCGACCAGGTTCTCCCAGGTGGACAAGCCGCCGCGCGAGCGCGGGATGACGTGGTCCAGCGTCAGTTCGCCCGCGGTCAATACAATGCCGCAGTACTGGCAGGCGTTGCGGTCGCGCAGCAGGATGTTCTTGCGCGAGAGGGCGCGGGTCTGGTGCGGAATGCGGCGGTACTCCAGCAGGCGAATCACGCTGGGCATGGCGACATTCATGCGCGCGGCGTGCAGCACCGCGCCTTGCTCTTCCTCCGTACGCGCGACGCCCTTCAGCACCAGGACCAGCGCCCGGCGCGCGCCGCAGATGTTGATGGGCTCATACGAGGCGTTCAGCACCAGGACCGGCGTCTGCATCGTCGGCTGGCGGAAGACGCCGATGCGCACATCGAGGTCGGTCGCCGGACGGGTGTGCCCGTGCGTGTGGCCCGCGTGGCGGCTGGCGATTGCCCGCTGCTTCCGCATCTTCTGCGACATG
>DATCBR010000356.1:0-2348 GCA_036511765.1 Acidobacteriaceae bacterium
CGCGCCAGATAATCCTGCGGCAGTCCCTTCAACTCCTCCACATCCTCCACCGCAATCTTCCGCACATCATCCTGCACCGTGCGGCTGAACGTCATACTCAGCTCCGTCATCCGGTCCGCCAGCGAGCGAATCCGTTCCCGCGTCGCATCGTCCTTATCCACGCCCGACAGCCGATACCCCAGCAACGTCCGCTCCATGTAATACCGGGTCGCCGCATCCGCTCCACTCACATCCACAGCGGCCAGCGCCTGATACACGTCGCGATTCAAGCTCAGCGCCACGCCCTCCGCGCCAATCACCTGCGACAGTTCCTGCGCCGCATCCCGCACATCCGCCAGCGGATGCACCATGAACATCACGCCGCTCTGGCTCCCCGCCATGCGCAGGTGCCAGCACGCGCGGTCGTAGGGCACCAGCGTATTCTCCACCGTCCGCACGCCCCCGCCTTCCGAAGACCCAGCCGCCAGCAGCTCCGCAATCTTCCCCCGCGAAGCCGCCAAATGTTCCCCCACCCAGGCCTTCGCATCGTCACCGCTCTTCATCCCCGCCCACAGATGCAACTCATCCCGCACCCCACCGCTCTTCAACCCATCCTCAGCAACCTGCATCATCAACATCTCCAATTCCACTAACCACTAACCACTAACCACTTAAACTCTACGTGATTCCCACCGCTCAACCAACACCGTCGACGAGAGGCCAAATCCTCCTCCCCTCTCCTATTTCACCTCCGCCCCATCAAACTCTTTCCGCACCACCCCACCTTTCCCGCTCCACAGACTCGCGCGCCTCTTACAATAAGAGATCACATGCGCTTTCTCATCGCACTGCTCGCTCTCGCCGGTATCTTCGACTCCGCCCTCGCTCTCCGCATCCACTACCAGGACCCCTCCGTCGCGCCTCCCTGCGCCGTCACGGAGCGCTTCGACTGCGGAGCCGTCAACCATGGCCGCTACGCCGTATTCCCTCCGATCGGCTTCGACGAGGTCCCGAACTCCGGCAAAATCCACATTCCCGTCGCCATCTTCGGCATCATCGGCTACGGCCTCATCGCCATCCTCGCTCTCTCCAAGCAGTATTGGCTCACCCTCCAGATCGCCGAAATCGGCTTTGCCAGCGCCGCCTTCCTCTCTTTTCTGGAGGCCTACGTCATCGAAAAATGGTGTATCTACTGCCTCTGGTCGATGATCCTCATGACCGCGATTCTGCTCCTCTCCATCGCGATTCTGGTCAGGAACCATCTGCGTGCGCGCAAGTCCGCCGTCATCGTCTCGTCGTAAAGCCTACAATCTCCGCATGTGGCCAAAGGCGCTCTCGCAACTCATTGAACTCGCTCCGCACATCACCCGCCTGCTTCCCATGGCCGACCGCTTCTTCGATTCCAAGACAGCCGACGTCGACGCTTCACGCACCGCCATGCAGCAGATGGCCGAAGGTCTTCGCGGAGACCTCGGCCAGGTCACCGCCGCGCACGCCGGCCTCTATCGCCAGCTCAACGACCAGAGCGAAAAACTCTCCGCCATCTCCTCCGACCTCTCCTCCGCAAAACAATCGGCAGTCGCCATGGAGGCAAGGCTCGCAAATCTCGAACGCCAATCCCGCACCCAGCAAACGTTCCTGCTAATCATCCTTCTCGTTCTATTTTCGGTGTGCGTCCTTCTCGTCGTACTTCTCCTGCGTCACCACTAAGCACCTCCCAGGCTCCTGGGCTTTTCGTTCTCTCCATTCCAAAGGGAATATACTTCTCGCGCGATGCCATTCCAACAAAAGCCTCAAGCCACCTCAGGCACCGTCGAAGCACCCCCCCTCGCACCCCCCATCCGATCCCCGCGAGAGGCCATCGCAGCGCATCCGCGCCTCAACATAGCGATCGGCGTCGCCTTCTTCGTCTTCCTCGCGATCCTTGCATGGCCCTTCACCATCGCTCATCTCCAGGCCATCGCCGTTCTCGACCAGGTCGCCAACAAGCCTGTGTACCAACCCCTGCGCTGGTTCATCGCCGAGCCGGTCACCACCAGCGAGTTCACCCTCCAGTTACCCGGCGGCCCCATCCGCGCCCGCCTCTACACTCCTGTCCACCGGCCCAACGCGCCCGCGATCATCGTCCTCCACGGCGTCCACTACCTCGGTATCGACGAGCCCCGCCTCGTCGCCTTCGCCTCCGCCATGTCCTCCTGCGGCCTCCGCGTCCTCACCCCCGAGCTGCCCGACATCAAGGACTACCACATCGACTCCAGCTCGGTGAAAACCATCGGCGAAGTCACCCAGTGGTACGCCACCCAAACCGGCAGCCCGGTCGGCGTCATGGGCCTCAGTTTCTCGGGCGGACTCTCGTTACTCGCCGCCGC
>DATCBR010000357.1:0-4773 GCA_036511765.1 Acidobacteriaceae bacterium
GTTCCTGCTTGACCACCTCAGCTACCGCGCTTAGTTCTTCCGCTCTTTCTGACCCGGCCGTTCATGCCGTCGACGTTGAGGCGCGTCGCGGGTTGACGCAGCGGCAAAAATCCTTGCCGGCGTGGCTCTTTTACGACGAAGCAGGCTCGGAACTCTTCGAGCAGATCACCGATCTGCCCGAGTATTACCCCACGCGCACCGAACGGGCGCTCTTCACCGCCCATGCCTCGCAGATCTTCTCCGAAATGGGCCTCAGTTCTTTGGCCGCTCATCGCACCATCGCCTCGCGCGAATCCGTTGCCAACACATCTCCTCAGCCCATCGCGCGATACGAAAATGCTGTCTCCGACTCGCAGCCCGCGCCGATTCCCTTCCCACGCTCGCTGACCGTCATCGAACTCGGCGCCGGCACTGCATCGAAGACCGGCATTCTCCTCCGGGAACTCGCACGGCTCCAGCAGAGCGTGCTCTATCAGCCGGTCGACATCAGCCCGTCGGCCCTCGCGGAAGCGCGCGCCCAGCTCGAGCGCAGCATCCCCCATCTCGCCGTACGCCCACATGTCGCAAATTATGTGACCCAGCGGTTTCCCATCTTCCGTCCTGCCGGCGCCCGCGTTCTGGCCCTCTACATCGGCTCCAGCATCGGCAACTTTTCTCCGTCGGAGGCCCGCGACATTCTCAGCCGCCTGCGTGCGCAACTCGCTCCCGGCGATGCTCTGCTGCTTGGCGTCGATCTCGCCCCGTCTCCGGTCGGCACCGATCCGCCAAAGGAAATTTCCACCTTGCTGGCCGCTTACAACGATACCGCTGGCGTCACTGCGGCCTTCAATCGCAACATCCTCGCGCGTCTGAACCGCGATCTCGGCGCCAACTTTGAGCCGTCCCGCTTCACCCATCATGCTTTGTGGAATCCCACGCACTCGCGGATCGAGATGCACCTGGTCTCGCGTGAACGCCAGACCGTCATCCTGCCGCGTTCAGCCGCTGGCCCTGTCCTGCCTCTGCACTTCGCCGCGGGCGAGACCATTCACACCGAGAACAGCTATAAGTTCACGCCTGCCGCGTTGGCCGCGCTCTTCGCCGCCTCTGGGTTCAGACAAATGCGCAGCTTCACCGATCGGAAGAACCTCTTCTCAGTCACCCTGGCCTGCGCCGACTAAAAATCCGCTGCGTCGACAAAGGTGACATGGTAGACTAAGTCCAGTGAACTAAGTCCACCTTCCTCAGATCCCCAGCCATGGCGAAATCCACCGCAGCCACAACCCTCCCCACCGTCAACATCCACGAGGCCAAGACCCACCTCTCGCGCCTCGTCGAGAAGGCGGCCAACGGCGAGCCCTTCATCATCGCCAAGGCCGGCAAACCCATGGTGCGCGTCACCGCCATCGACGCGCTGCCTCCGGCCAAACAGCGCCGCATCGGCTTCGGCATGGGCATGTCCAGAATTCCCAAGGACATCAAAAAGCCGTTCGAGAAGGAGATAGAAGAGATGTTCTACGGTAAGTGATCGTGACCATTCTGCCCGACACGCAATTGATTCTTAGGGCTTTCGATGCAACCGCCTTGCTCTCCAGGGAGGCGGAATCTCTCATCGCCGATCGTAGCAATCGCATCTGTTTCAGCGCGGCCAGCATCTGGGAGGTCGCAATCAAGAGCGCTCTGAATAAGCCGGATTTTGCAGTCGACCCTGAGATCCTGCGGCAGGGCCTTCTGGCCAACGGTTATTTCGAACTGCCCATCACCAGCGCGCACGCCGCAGCGGTCCGCAATCTTCCGCCTATCCACAAAGACCCCTTCGACCGCATCCTCATCGCTCAGGCGATCATCGAGCGCATCACCCTGCTGACTACGGACCGCAAGGTCGCAAAGTATCCCGGCCCCATTCGCAAGGTCTGAGCACCGGGCCCATCGGTACCTTGGGTGGGACTCTTGTCAGAGCGGCAGCGAAAAGGGCGGCGCGCCCGCGACCCACGCCGCTGCCCCCGCCCTTCCCTCGAACCTTGAACCTCGCCACTTGAACCTAGATATGGCAATGCACCATGCCACGCTTCTCCAGATAGCGCTGGTGGTACTCCTCCGCCTTCCAGAAGGTCTGTGCCAACTGAATCTGCGTCGCAATCGGCTTGCGATACGCGCCGGTTGCGTTCAGTTCTGCGATCTTCTCCTTCGCCTGCCGCGCCTGCTCCTCTGAATGCGCAAAGATCACACTGCGGTATTGCGTCCCGAAGTCCGGTCCCTGCCTGTCCACCTGCGTCGGATCATGCATCGCGAAAAATGCGTCCAGCAGCGTCTCATACGGCAGCCGCGAGGGATCGAACGTCACCTCCACCACCTCCGCGTGTCCTGTGCGGTCCGTACAGACCTCCTTGTATGTCGGGTGCTCCAGTTCGCCTCCTTCGTAACCCGCCGCTGTATCTAAAACGCCCGGCAACTCCGCAAACCGTGCCTCAACGCCCCAAAAGCATCCTGCTCCAAATGTCGCTTTTTCGATTGCCACTGCATTGCTCCTTTACTGCTCCCGATGGGTCGTACTGCCGTTCGAGTTGGCTCTCAGACCACTTCCCAGCGGTACGTGCTGACGATTCATTGTGACGAAGACGCGCATCCGCACGCTTCACTTTTACCTGCCGCATTGCAACCTGAATGCAGTAAAAACCGCTTCCGGATGCTCGTCTTATTTGGATGCATCAGCCGCGATTTCGTCTTGGACTGCCATGTTAAAAACCGCCAGTAGTTCTAGGCTTGTTAACCTATCGTCGTCAAACACCAATTTGGGTCAGTGACCAAAGTGTTATTGATTTGGATTCTGGCTACCGGGCGTCCCAGACCCGCCGATCTGCGCCCGCAACTCTATCGGTGGGCCGCTGACCCGCCGGGCCGCTTCTTCTTCGCTGGCGCCTTCAGTTGCGCATACTCCGGCAGTTGCTTCTTCGGCGTCACTTTCCTGCCCTTGGAAGCCCGCTCCAGCGCCATTACCTCGCCTATCGTCAGTTCGCGGAAGCCCCCCGGCGGTACATCCAGCCGCAACGCTCCGTAGCCGATCCGCCGGATCTTTTCCACATGGTGTCCAATCTCCTCAAACATCTTGCGGATTTGACGGTTCCGACCCTCAATCAGCGTCAGCTCATACCACGGATTCTCGCCTCCCCGCGCCAGCTCCACCTTCGCCGGCGCAGTCACCACGCGGTCACGCCTCCCGGCCCGCACCTCGTCCAGCCGGCCACGGTCAATCATGATCCCGCGCCGAATCTGCTCCAGCGCTACCCCCGAAGGTACACCCGCCACCTTCACCAGATACGTCTTCTCTACTCCCGTCGCCGCCTTGGAGAGCGCGTTCGCCAGTTCGCCATCATTCGTCATCAACAGCAGCCCTTCGGAGTTGTAATCCAGCCGGCCCACCGGATACAGCCGCACCTTGCCGCCCCGCCTGCCGGACTGTTCAATCAGGTCCATTACCGTCGGTCGGTGTTCGGGATCGTCGACGGTGGTGACATATCCGCGCGGCTTGTTCAGCATGTAGTACCGCCGCTGCTCGCGCCCCTGCAATAGCCTGCCGTCGACCTTGATGTGGTCGCGCTCGGCGTCAGCGCGCGTGCCCAGTTCGGTCACAATCTGGCCATTTACCTGCACACGGCCTTCGAGGATGAACTCCTCCGCCTTGCGCCGGCTGGCAATCCCGGCGCTGGCCAGAATCTTCTGCAGCCGCTCACCGCGAGGCTGGTCTTTGTTCAATTCACGATCTTGTCCTGCTGGAGTCTTGCGCACCTATCCATTATCGCCTGCAAAGCAGCCTTCCCAACTACTGCGGCATGTTCGCCTTTAGAATTGCCTTGCGCAGCTCGTCCTCGCTTCCTCCGCCTGACAGCAAATAGCTATTCGCCGTATCGAAGATCTTAAGCCGCACCGTCGCAACGCGCACCGACTCCAACTCGTCAGCCAGCACCTTCTCATACTCATCCAGTTGCTGCAGCGTCAGCTTCGACAGATCCAGGTCCGGCGGGTAACTCCCGTGCGAAAACCGTGTCTCGAACGCGCCCTGCTGCATCCCAGTCTCGCGGGTCCGATCGCGGGTCGTTTGCACCTGGTCGGCCTGGATGTAGAGGCGCGCATAGAGCTGAGCCTCATCCCGTGGCAGCAGCACCAGCAAAGAGCTCTCCTTCGCCGTAGTCCATATTTCCGTCTGTAGCACATGGTAGGCCACATATCGCGGTGAGTCGGGGATGCCCTCCGGCCGCGCCGGATAGACAAATGCAATCTTCCCGCCGCTGGCGCGCGCCTCATCCACACCATGCTGCAACTGGACCAGCCACACGACAATCTTGTCATACAGCGCAATATCGATCTCCGCATGACGGCGATTGTTCTCGCCCTCCGTACGCAAATCTTCTTCCAACTGGTGCCGCTGCTGTACGCGATGCAGCCACTCCACGCTCTGCTCCAGGCTGATCGCAATCAACAGCCCCAGCGTGATCGTCCCAAGATGGATCCAGAAGTCCTTCCACGTATGCAGCCCGCCATGCGGCGCGTGAACGTCAATCATCGGCCTCTCCTCTTTCTTCTCGCCAGGATCGGTGTCCCCAGTGCCGATCGGAGTCGGATCTTCGTTGGTTAGACCTTCGTTGATCGCCGGGTCGCTCATTTGGTGTCCTTCGGGATCGCCCATTCCGGATCGGTCCCCAGGTCGTCCTTGATCGTCTCCCGCGCATCGAACAGCGCCTGCGCCACCTGCTCGGCTGAACCGGCGCCGTTAAGGACCGCGTTGTTCGCTCCGTA